>NZ_VLJG01000071.1:0-7638 GCF_007829415.1 Aminobacter sp. J44
GCGCCGCTGCGCATGCCAACGGATCGCCGTCGAAGGCGCAACACCAAACCGGATCGCAGCAGCACGGCAGCTCAACCCGCCATCAACCGCCGCCAAAAGCCGTGAACGCAAATCCATCGAAAGAGGTTGAGCCATCCATGCTGGCCTCCTTCACCAGCACGGATTCTTAATCAGAAATCACGCCCGGCGGGAATCCCCACGCGATTCAAAACGGTCGAAAACCGCTCTAAAGGATAGCGTCGCGTGGGACTACATCGCGCCCGGAAAGCCGCTGCAGAACGGTTACGTCGAGTCCTTCAACGGCCGGATGCGATGAGTTCCTGAACGAGAGCCTCTTCATAGGTCTCGACCACGCGTGCGGGGCCATCGCCGAATGGAGGCGGGACTACAAAACGGCAGAAGGCCCACTCCTCGCTCGGATATCAGGCCCCCGGCGGCTTTCACTGGAACACTCGCTGCAACCGGTTTCGATGCTGGGCTCGACACGGGATACGCGTCTCCGCCCATTGCTCAACCGCGCCCTGCGGCGAAACAGAAGCGATCGAGGCTCTGATAGCCGCCGGATGAAGTTCACGGGCAGGTCACTGCACACAAGCGTGCCCTCATAAGGGGCGAAAAACGTAAGCGGCAGGTCAATTGGTAGCCCGCAACCACTCCCATGCCGATCAATGCGGCCGCTCTGAAAAATGTGCAGGAAGTACGGTATGGAACTCGCGCAAATTGGCGTGCCCGTGACGTCTGCAAAAGGCAGACGCACGATTAATATTAAGTCTCTTGTAGCGCCTCCACGATGGTTGCACGACCTTGCATTCGTTTGCGAGACCGTTGGAGAGAACCGCTAATACCAATCCTGCCTACAACCCACTAGCGGTCATTTGGGGGTAGATGAAGTAGACGCCGCGCTATTAGCGCGGCGTCGGGATTGGGCGTAGTTCGGCACGATCATCGCGGCCCTTGGGAGGCCATTCCACAGGACCTCGGATAACCACTCAGGGGCGCTATGATCTTTTCGGTCATTGCCAAATAGTGACTATGCCGGGGACGGCGATCATCAATAAAATTACGACTAGGTCCGCGGCGAGAAATGGAACCACGCCCTTGAAGATCCCAGTCAATGAGGTGAGCCTACCAACTAGACCACGTATGACAAACACGTTCAGCCCAAATGGCGGGGTTATCATACCGATCTCGAGCAACTTAGCCACGAGTACGCCAAACCAGATTGAATCCAAATCATATACTTTGGCAATGGGGAGAAAGATTGGTAGCGTGAGCAAAAGGCAGCCGATCGGGTCCATAAACATACCCAAGACGAGGTATACAAGGATAATTGCCAGCATCAACTCCCAGTACCCGAGCTGAAATCCGTCGACTAGCGATAGAATAAAGCTCCCTGTCCCTGATATGGCCAGGAACCGAGTTAGCATCGTTGCTCCGATCGCAATGATGAACAGTCCAGCACAGGTCATGCCGGTTTCTACCAGCGACTCCACCACGTCGCGAAACGTAATCTTCCTCGTTGCCGCGCCAATTGCGATTGCCGCGACTGCACCCACCGCGCCTGCTTCAGTAGCCGTAAACACGCCACTAAAGAGGCCACCGAAGATAATCAGGATCAAGATCAGGACTGGTGCTGCTTCCCGCAGGCTCGCACCCAGCGGGGGAATATCAACCTTCTCAAGACGTCGGGGTATTAGGTCCGGGCGTAGGGCTGCCATCGCGAGAATAGCGCCTATATAACATGCCGCAGTCAGTAAGCCCACTCCGATGCCGCCGACGAAAAGGTCCAGCACCGAGGTTTGCGCGAAGATCCCATAGATTATCAGGATGATGGAGGGGGGAATGAGCGCGCCAATAGTGCCGCCGGCCGCCACGGCGCCGCATGCTATATTTGCGTTGTATCCGCCTCGAACCATCTCGGGGATCGAGATTCGTCCCATGGCTGCAGCAGTAGCGATCGATGATCCACACACGGAGGCAAAGCCAGTACAAGCGAACACGCTTGATATGGCCAAGCTTCCCGGCATCCAGGAGAAAAGCGATTTGGCGACATCAAACAGGCTGCCCGTCATTTTGGACTTAAAGCTGATATAGCCCATCATCAAGAACATAGGCACAGCACTCAACGTCCAACTAGCAGAGAACTCATAGGGGACGGTGTTAAGAATTGACCAGGCGGCGTTGGTATCTAAGAGGATCGTCAAACCGAGGAATGATACCGTGATGAGGGCGATGGCAACCGGCGTTCGGATTGCTAGAAGCACCACAAGCGCGATGATGCCGGAGATTCCGATGGCGATGCCGCTCATGGGCGATCTCCTAGACTTGCTTCGACGATGTCAGTTCCGTTAGACTTGGGCAGCTGACCTCGATGAACGAGAATTGCCCGCGCGACTACAAGCGCGGTTAAGCCGAAGCAGAGGGGCAGGATATAGTATCCGGGCCAAGTTGGGACGGCCAGGGTTCCCGATAGCGCGTAAGACCGCGATGCCGTTTTGCTGATAGCATCCTTCAGCGTTCCGTAGGCCAGTGCCAGATAGGTACCGAGAGACAAAATTTGGGCCACGATGACTACGACTCGCTGTACCGGATGCGGAAGCACGAGATACATTGCATCCACCGAAATCATCTTATCTTCTGCCTGGACCTTCACGAGGGGCAGAAAGGTCAGCATCAACATGAAGTAGCCTGTCGTCGCGACATATGTCCCGGGAAACTGTGAGCCGAAAAGACGAAGCGCTACATCCGCAAAAATCATCAGCATGGCCAAGCCTGCTCCGATGCCGCCTAAGACTGAAAGGCCGTTGCTCACGCGGCTAAGAGCCCCGCTTGAGCGGGGCAGAACGTTTGACATTTGGCGTTGTTCCTCCAGCGGGATCGCGAAAGCGGCCGCAAGCGTAACAACGCCTGCGGCTCGAGTGCTTACATACCGTATGTCGACAGATCGATGTCCGCGAAGACCTCTTTGTAGAGGCGGTCAGCCATAGCTTTGTGATCCTTTGGGCCGATCTCTGCGATGATAGCGTTCCACTTATCTACCAACCTCGCGAAACGGTCGATCTCAGCCTGCGACTCGCTGACTTTGTACTGCTCCACGCCCATCTTCGCTGCGTCAGCCAACACCTTTGTTCGATATGCGTTTACAGCCTCGGTTAGCCCAGCGTCCGGCTGATGCACTTCAACATGCTCCAGTGCCTCGGCATCCATGGCGTCGAAACCTGGCGCCGAGATTGCCACGCCTGCGATCGCTGCGCGCATCAATTGGCCTCGCTGTTCCACGCTCAACCTCCGCCACGTTTCTTGGCGGACGGTAAAACCAGACGAGGCGTGGAAAGTCCCGATGTTCAATTCGGTGACGTGCTTCAGTATCTCGTAAAGCTTTCCGTTGAGCAGGTTCACCGGGGGATTTAATAGGCCATCGATCAAGCCACTGGCGACTGCCTCGTACTCTTCATCCATGGTGATCTCGACCGGCACGAGACCCATTGCCTCGGCAAATCGAGTAAATGGCGCGCCGCCCGAGCGAACACGCAATCCGCGAAGATCCTCAACTGAGGTGACGGGCTTATTCGAAAGAAGCTGATAGCTGGAGGTCGATCCAGTTCCCAGATAGACAAGCCCCTTTGAGGTAAATTCCTCAAGGCAGGCCTCACATGACAACAGGTATTCCGTAACAGCGCCCGACATCGCCTGTCCGCTCTGTCCCAATACCGCAAGTTCCGAGACTACCATGTTATTTGGGAACTCAGCGGGGAAGTAGAGAGTCAGCAGGTTGCCGACATCCAGGATACCGCCTTGCAGGTTGGATATAGCGCCACGAAGCGTAGCAACTTCGGTGCCCATGAGCTGCACATTCATGGCTCCACCGCTCACTTCCTCTAGAGTAGAGGCGAAGGTGGTGTACATCGGGTCGTGGGCCGCGTGGCCAGGAGGTGAGCCGCTGGCTGCGCGAAGGGTCTCGGCAGACACCGCATGCGGACCGACTAGCATTGCAAGGGCAAAAAGCGATCCCAATGACGTGCGCGCACTGAACTTCCACGTTTTCATAGTTTCTCCTCCTTGGATGGATGAGCTGGTAGCAGCCAGCCCGTGAATTCTTTAAGTCGAGTGGGTATTTTGGCCGCTAGCGCTCTCGCACTGGCGGCTGATCGGAAGGGGCAGCGAGAGAGGGAGGGGCGGCTTAATAGCCGTATTCCTCTTCATTGAGGATCGCCATACCGAATGCGACCGACTGTAAGCCGAGCGTGCTGGCTAGTGTGAGCACGGCCATGATTTCTTGCGGGGTGGCTCCATGCTTGAGCGCATTCGCCATATGCTGGCGTGTTCCCTCATCGAACATATGCGTGGTTGAAGCATCGATCGCGACATAAATCAATTCCCGCAATCGTCCCGACAGAACGCCCTGCTCCCAGGGGACACTCGAAAAGCGAGCATATGAGTCCAGGAGATCGGGGTCGACACGTAGCACCTGCTCCCAGAACGAATTCCAATAGCCGCGCGCCTCCACGAATTTCTGCTTCAGAGTCTCCTGCTGGGGAGTTAATGGAAGCGTCAAGTCATACGCCTCCCCTGCCGATGCTAAGACATCCAAAAGCGCGGGAAGGCCCAGTGAAACGGCGTGAATGCCAAGCACTGAAACCAACTGGAACACCTCAGCTATTTCATCGCCCGTAGCGCCGGCATCAAGGGCTTCGCGAACATGTCGCCTCAATGCCGCCGCGTTCATATGGGTAACAGCCGAGTTCAAAGCGACCAGGATCAGAGCTCTTTCGCGCGCATCAAGAATACCCTTGGCTTGCGATATCGTTCCGAATGCGGCGGTCGCCTCGCAGAACGTGTCACTAAGTGTGGTGGGGGTTTTTCGCGCCAGCTTGACGCTATCCAGTTTTTCCACGCCAATTTCCTCCCGATTCTGTCGGCCACTTTATCGTCAATCTGACCAACGCCCACCAAAGAATACCCATTGGTATTTTTTTTTCAATAGTGGTAGAGATGTTGGCGGTCGTTTTAGGAAACTTCGTGTAAGCGGCTGCGAGGACACAAATGTTTGATGATCTTAAGGGCCGTCGGGTTCTCATCACCGGCGCATCGAGCGGCATTGGCGTCGCCCTTGCGCGGTCCTTTGCGGCGGAAGGTGCACGGCTTTTGTTGCATGGGAATGTTCGGATTGAAACTGCGCTCCTACTCGCGCAGGAATTGAGCCAACAAGGCGCCGACGCGAGGGCAATACAAGCTGACATTACCATAGAGTCAGACGTGCGTGAGATGATTGCCGCTGGTGGTAGGAAATGGGGCGGGATCGACGTATTGATACTGAATGCCGGCGGTTTGGTAACACCAGTATCGCTCGAGACCTTCGACAGCCCGACATATCGTCACGTAATGGACCTGAACTTAGCTTCCATATTATGGTCTATGCAGGAGGCATTGCCGCTAATGCAGTCCGGGAGCGCAATCATCAACACCGCCTCCATCGCTTCGAGAACAGGTGGCAGCCCGGGATCCCTCCTTTACGGCGCTGCAAAAGCTGCAGTCCTTGCAGTCACTCGAAATGCGGCCCGCGAGCTTGCCCCCAGAGGCATCCGTGTTAACGCTGTTGGTCCCGGCTTCATCGATACCCCGTTCCACACGGCGACTGATAATGCAGTCCGAGAACGAATCCGTGCATCCATCCCGTTGGGCCGGTTAGGCTCGCCAAAGGATTGCGCTGGTGCTTATCTGTTTCTCGCCAGCAACCAGTTGAGTGGTTACATCACGGGACAGATGATCGACGTGAACGGCGGGCTATTGACAGCCTGAGCGGATCGCTGCTTGTGTTTCTTCAGATCGTACCTAATAGTAGGATTTCGGAGAATTGCCTGAGGGGACGAACCTTCAGTGTAGCTTTAAAGTCGTTGGTCAACAGGTCAGTAGATGTCGCAATCGGTTCGTGAACAGGTCACATTGTTCAAAAGGATGCGCATACTTGAGGAGGCAGTGGAGCTGTTCTTCGAGCGTGGCTACGACGGCACCCGGGTAGATATGATAGCGGACCGGCTCGGTGTGACGAAACCGTACATTTATTATCATTTCAAGAACAAGGGCGAGATTCTTGATGAAATCGCTCTTCAAGTGACCACCTCGTCACTCGAGCCGCTACGATCAGCTGTTGCATCAGACGCTCCTATCGCGGAACGGTTGACGACGTCCCTCCGAGAACTCGCACTGGGTGCGCTTCGTCGACATGCTTGGATTGCAATCTATTTCCGAGAGGAGAAGTACATCTCGAATGAGGCGCGAAAACAAATCACTGCGGATCGCCGGAATTTTGACGCTTTGCTAATGGGCCTGCTTCGCGAAGCGCATGATGCGGATGTAATTGGAGCGGTCGATCTAAGCATTGCTACTCAGGTTTTAACTGGGATGGTCACGTGGTCTTTCGCCTGGTATCGGCCCAGGGGCCGGCTTAGCGAAGACCAAATCGCGGACGAACTAACGTCATTGTGCCTGAACGCGATTAGAATGCGCATCTAGTGCTAGCCAATCCGCGATGGTGCGTGGCTCGGGTGAGACGGCGCTCCCGGCCCGTCCGGTTCTCGGCCGGCGGTGCAGACGAAGCCTGCACAGCGTGCCAGGGTGATAGCACGTTAACCGAAGGAAGACGGAATATGTCTTACTTGGCTGGTTTTCAGGCAAGCACGCTCGCTGTGGCTCACCATTCCGCGATGGTTTGCAGACGGTGAAGGTGCGTGTCGAGGGCAGATTTGTTTGATCGGGGGGCCACGAACAAGTTTCTAACAGCCGAGAAACGGAGGTGAACCGCTGTAGGCTACCCACCAACCTAAGCCTTGCATCATTCTCTCCCGTTTCCCAATGGGAGCTGGGAATTATCAGCCCTGTTGTTGGGGCCCTTGTGGGACTGGTGCTCGACCTTCGGCCTGGCCTAGCGTTGGGCTGCTCCGTACGAAGCCAGTTTGTCGGTATTTAGACGTCTGGCTACCTAGCCTTGCTTCTTTCATCGGCTAGGTTAGAAAACGCATAGCCGCTTCGGTGTCGCGGCGGTTCAGGTCGATTTCGCCCAGTACGTATCAGTCCTGATCAACGGAAGCCTCAGCCAGTGCTTCTTGCCAGCGATGTTGATGACCACCTTATCCTGACGCAGACATCATGAAGACTTGGCTGCTTGCGGCGGAGTCGCCGGCTATAAGCCGGTCCGAACTATTTACCCCAGTGCCGGATCAAAAAATTTCATTTGATGATCGGTTACCTAGCAGCCCGGCACAAAGTGGCTCTCCTCCTGAAAACACCAACGTAGCGGATCAACCGCGATCATGAGCCTCTGAAGCTCACCTTGATTGTCGTGACCTGCTCCCCGTTTTGTCCGCGCCCATAAGTTAGAGCGGTTTTCGATCATTCCGGGTCATATCCGCACGAGCTGAAGTAGTTTGCGCATTCGTCGGGCTGGAAGATATCGACGAGTCTGCCGATCAGGTCCCAGAGGCCGCTGACGGTTCGCTCACCGATCTTTCGGAGCATGGCCTTGAGGCGCGAGAAGGCCTTCTCGATAGGATTGAAGTCCGGGCTGTATGGCGGGAGGAAGCGCAGGGTTGCACCGGCGGCTTCAATCCTGTCCTTCACGGCGGCCCGCTTGTGGCTGGA
>NZ_VLJG01000072.1:0-7431 GCF_007829415.1 Aminobacter sp. J44
CGACGTATAGGCGCGCCCTCCCTCGAAAAAATCTGGGGATGGACCGGGCCGTGCCACACCGTCCCGGCAACAATACTGCGTTCGGTCGCCTGCGCAACTATCCTTACCGCATCAACCACTTGCGACCGGGAAAGGACACCATCATGCGGAAACCGAGAGACTATGATGCGGAGCTGAAGGCGCTGGAAGACAAGGCCAAGGAACTTAAAACCCGGAAGGTGCAGCAACTCGGCGAACTGGTGATCGCCACCGGGGCCGATGCGCTCACCGCCGATGAACTGGCCGGTGCACTGGTCGCGCTGGCGGAAGCCAAGGATACCGGAAAGAGGGAGGCATGGGCGAAACGCGGTGCCGCGTTCTTTCAAGGCAGGTCGCGGCAATCTGCGCCAGCGGCTGACCGCGACAACGGCGGCGCTCAAACGCAACTGGGCGGCGCGCAACCGGCATCAGGCGCAACGGGCGCGGCATGACATGCGGCACTGGCAGGTCGAGCGCCGCAGGCGCACGCGCCATCTGATCGAACTCGGTGGCCTCGTCGTCAAGGCGGGCATCGTGGACCTGACCAATGACGACCGCGCCACGATCTACGGCGCGATGATCTGGATTGCCGAAAAGCTCAGCAGCGAGGGTGGCGAACGCGCGCGCGGCGTCTGGAAGAAACTCGGAAAGATGGCGTTCGAGATGGAGCGTTCGTCAGGCTCGAACCACAAAACTCAACCGCAGCAGAATTGAGCGTGACCGATGGCGGGCCCGACATGCTGACTTCAGGGGATGGGACCCGCCACACCTGCACCTTGCCGGGTTTGTCCATTGCCAGTTTGATGGTAAAGTGGTCGAGTTAAATATGATCGGGGGCAAGTTCTTTGCGGGAGGAGAGGCAAAGCAAAGTAATTTGGGACTGGACGCTGGATATCTGGGGTTGGATGCCGGATAGGGGGCGCTGGTCTCCAGCATATGGCCAGCCGCGCGAACCGGCCTATCTGGAAATTTCTACCGATGCGGAACCTCCACACGAAGCATATGACTTCTGGCGTGAAATGGTTTGGTATGGTTTTGATGCCAACAGGCCCAAAAAGCAAACTGGATTTCAGGCGAGAGCGAGCGTCACATTTAACGACGACGCGTATTTCGCCCATTACGTTTCCGATGAGGTTTCGGGTGGCCGCTCGCTGAAACAAAGTCGTGCCGATGGGCACGACGGCATCGAGATCGGCATGGTTCTGTTCGGTCAGCGTCGCCATCGACTTGAAGATGATGAGAGCTACCTCGCACAGCCAGGTCAGTTCTTTGTTTATGACTCAGCCAGGCCCTCACAAGTGGAGTGGGACGAGCACGAGGGAGTACATCTGTCGTTACGGCGCGAGAATGTCGAAGCCGCGCTCGGCCGAGCAATGCCGTCTGCAAGTACCCTGGCACAGGCGCTTTGCAAGTCTCGTCTTGCACCTGTATTGCGAGATCAGATGAAGCTTTTCGCCGCCCATATGAACGGCCTTGCGCGGTTTGAGCGTGGTTTCCTGTTCGATCAAACCCTGCGGTTGGCGCTGTTTGCTCTGGAAGGGCTGGCGTTCGTTCACAAGTCCCAAGCATCGGAACCTTCTCGGGCTGCGCTGTTTGTTGCTGCTCAGCGATACATCGAGCGGCATTTTACCCATTTCGATCTGGACGCGAACCGCATCGCTCTTGCGCTTGGAACCTCCCGCGCCACGCTCTACCGTGCCTTTGCCGATCATCGCCTGACAATTGCCGACACAATCCGTGAGATGCGGTTGGCCCGCGCCCGACGCATGCTGGGAAGCGCACCGCTACATGTTCCCATCAGCGAGATCGCCGCGAAAAGCGGCTTTACTGACATGCGGACGTTCCATCGCGCCTTTCGTACTCGTTTTAACATGAGTCCTGGCGAAGCGCGCACCATCAAAACATTTTGACGGTCTCTTTGCAGCGCTGCCTCTGGCTTCTCAGGTTTGCTATTCGTTGAGGCGGACAGGAGCATAGATTGCGAGGCGGTTGTCTGGGTCCTTTCCCCAATACTCAACCGCTGCTGGGTCCAATTGCGGGCTCCACTGCCGTAGTGCGCTGGCAGGACTGCCTTCACCCCTTCGTACAAGATGACATTCCGATCGAGAACTTGCCCCGGAGCCTCCATCGCATCGAACGATCACGCCGCCGCGACGAGAAACGATATTTTCGGGTTGTAGCGGCATGCCGGCAGCGGGATATGAAGATCGACGCCAGCGCCGTTCTCGTATTGAGAACAATAACGGGTACGAAGGATACCAAAATCGGGGTGCTCACCACGTTGTGGCTGGAGAGAGCGGTGATCCAGGCAAACTTCAATTCCGCACGAGAGCTGCCGGCCATGACTATCGATAACGCTAAAGAAAGGGCTCTGGGTGTCGTCAAGGATGCGTCTGCTGTGATCGTCCCAGCGGTCCCAGACCTCTGGACCTCGGCGAAGGCCATCGATATCGGAGAGGCGCTCCTTCTGCCAACTGCACAGGAGCCTTCCATTGTGAAACACAAGCGCTGAATTATGTACAATAGCGTGGTCTCTCGGCTCCTGTGGACCTTCTTTTTGAGGAATGTAAGGCTCTTTCCACCAGACTGTGCCAGGGGCCCATAGGACAGTCGGGAAAGCACTGCTCAGTGAGGCAAGATATTCCAGGCTGTTTAAAAAGGCGGGGCGCTCATACGGCTCTCCACTATGCCACTTGAAGAAGAATTCGGGGGCCAGAAATACGGGGAGAACCTCGGCCCGACTTTCTATTATCGGAAGAGCATATCTTTGGATAAGTCGGACCTGAAGGTTTGCCTGAAGGTGAATATATTGCTCTTGGGACATCTCGTTTGGGTCCGCACCCTGTCGCCCCATGATCTCGTTCATCTTATCCGAATTATGCGTATCGACCTCATACGCAAACAATTGCACACAAACCATGGTTATCCACCGAATGTTAGCTCTAAGTGCTTCAGGCAGATGTTAAATCGCGCTCCTGTAGGGAACACCAGCGTCCGTCTCCGTCGGGGGAGATACCCCCGACACCGAAGCCATGCCGGATTTTAGATAGCTGGTGGCGTATGCATCCCGGCATGATTTGGAACCAGAGTTCTGCCGACCTGAGAAACAGTTCTGCTGTCTTGTCTTGCTATGTAGAGAACCGGAATAGATTGACCTGTCCGAACAATTCCTTCAGCAAGGGTTTGCCGATAAGATCGGCCAGTCCTTTAAATTGGTCAGGCACGACCTTGTCGAGAATGTCGAATGGCGCCCCGAGATCTTCCTCCGGCGACGCGCCCTCAATTTTGAGCACTTGACCGGACGGCAAGGTGATCCTGGCAGAATCTCCGGCTTCGATCTGTGGAGCGCCAATCCACCAGTTGTTACGTGGTCCATTGCTGCCTTGACCGAGATAGAGAACCGTTTCGCCTCCAGACTTCCATTTGACGCGGATGCCGAAGAAAAAATTCAGTTCGCGCGGTGTGCCGCCCGATCCGCCTTGCGGAGCGTACTCATGGCCTTTACCGCCGGTGACGTCGTTGAATTTCTCGGCGACTTCCCTAGTTTTGTGGCGACCCGCTTTAAAAAGGACCGAAATAACGTCCATATGATGGTTTATTCGGGGAGCCCCGTCGGATGGCTGCCCCACCGAAACAACGGCTGAGTCAGGAATGACCGTCACCGATTCGATCTCGGCCGCTTTCAGAATTACAACATTTTCTCGAATTGTTGGCATAGTAACCTCCGGTTGAATTTGGGAGACCGGCTTCCAAAGCAACGTGACTTCGGGCGCGGTGCAGGATCCACCTGGACCGAGATTACATACAGAATGCCAATGCTCTTGAGTGAGGCGCGGAATCGCAAGATAAATGTTAAAATGTCTCAATGCATTTTCGTGATTAAAGGATTATTTATGATCAGAATATAATAACTGTAAATATATACATGGATTTTAATAGACCATTTGATACAAATTCTCCGCTTTCGTAATGCAATGTCTCGCGTGATACGAATTGCCACGTCATTTGAGACGTTTAGACAGTTGCGCCCACAGCCGATATCGCAGTATCTCGATGGGCGTGATGTGGAAGGGAGGCGTCTATACGACTTGTTGGCTCGCAATGCCGGCGCGGGCACAGTTTGCTGCGATCAGGGCTTGGGCGCTTATTGGGGTTTTCGGCCTGTTTGCCTGTCTCGGCTTATCCATGCCGGCAAAGGCTCAGGTCCCTGCCTGTGAGTGGCACCTTCTTCAAGAGCATGGTGGCCCGACGCTTCCGGGAGGAAGTGTTGAGTGGCCAGTAGGCGCGACCATCTATGTGCGGCTTTTTCCCTTTAAGGTCACAAGCATTTCCAGTAGCAATCCCGACGTCGTGGAGATATTCTCCTTGAGCACCGTGGGCGGCGATGCGACAACCCATCGTTCGGGGATCGCGACCATAACGGCCGAGACAAGCGATCCCGCCTGCGCAACCGCGACGCTGAACATCACGGTCAAGGTAACCGAGCCGCCGACGGTCGGCGACACGACCACGACCGTTGATGCCAACAGCTCGAACAATCTCGTCAACCTCGACATTGACGGTTACGAGGTCCAGTTTGTGGAGGTTGTCTCTGGCCCGTCCAACGGCAGTGCCACTATCTCGGCTTCAGGCACAGGAATCATTTACACACCAGATGCCGGATTTTCAGGCCTGGACAAGATCACCTACACTGCGACCAACGCCGCCGGCACCAGTGCCCCGGCAACGGCGACAATCAATGTCCAAGCCGCAACCTACACGGTGTCCTGGTCATCCAGCGGTCGGGGCGAGGTTGGATCGGTCACCTTCAATGACGATCCGGAAACAGCGATCAGCAGCCCCGTGGAAGTTTCCGAGGGTCGAATAATATCCTTCTGGGACCCCATTCCCGATGCCGGCGCGACGTATCGCCAACCCAGTGGATGCGGCATCCATCCCGTGGGCAGTGCCTGGTACACCGATCCCGTCACGGCAGACTGCGCGGTGTCCTTCATCTTTGAGGAAATCACTTTATCCCCTGACGCCTTGCCCAATGCGAGCGAGGACACATCCTACGACGAAACAATCACCGCGATAGGCGGGCTTTGGGATTTCGCGTTTGCCATAGTGAGCGGTGCGCTGCCGAGTGGTCTCGAACTGCACGAAAACGGTACTCTCGCAGGCGCCCCGACCGAGACGGGCGATTTCAGCTTCACCTTGGAAGCCAGAAACGAACGCGGTCACTCTCGGACCAAATCCTATACTCTGACGGTCGAGGCTGCGCCCGAGATTGCCGTGGGACCTGCGAGCCTGCCAGGCGGCACGGCTGGTACCCCCTATGAGGAAGTGACCTTCACCGCCGAGGGCGGGAAAGCGCCCTATAGTTTCGCGATGACAGCCGGTGCGCTGCCCGAAGGGTTGTCGCTCGACGCGAGCGGCGAACTGTACGGCACACCGACGGAGGCCGGAAGCTTCACCTTCACGGTGACGGCAATTGACGCCAACGACTTCACTGGCGAACGGGAATACACGCTCACCGTCGATGCCCCCGAAATCGTCGTCACCGTGCCGAGCCTGCCCGACGGCAGGGTGAACATGGAATATGAACCTGTGCGGCTGTCCGCCTCGGGCGGCAGCGAGCCCTATGCCTTCAATCTGGCCTCGGGTGACCTGCCGGACGGCATGACGCTCGCCGCCGATGGAACCCTGTCGGGCACGCCCGCGGAAGGCGGCGAGTTCGCTTTCGCCGTCAGGGCGACGGATGCTTACGGATTCGAAGGTAGCGCCAGGGCCACGCTCAAAGTCGAAGCGGAGAACCTGCCCGTCGCCCAAAACCACACGCTTGAGGTTATGGCCGGAACCAGCGGTACGCTCGATCTGACGCGAGGCGCGGCAGGAGGTCCATTTACCAGCGCTGCCATCGCCACCCATCCTGCCAGCGAGGCCGGCGACGCCTGGGTCGAACGCGAGAACGGAGCCTATATCCTGCATTTTGCCGCTGCGGGCACTTTTGCCGGAACTGCCAGCCTTACCTACACCCTGTCTAATGCAGATGGCGCGTCTGAACCGGCGACTGTCACCATCACCGTGATTGCCCGCCCCGACCCTTCTCTTGATCCGGAAGTCATCGGCCTGATGCGGGCGCAGACGCAGACGGCAAAACGCTTCGCCAATACCCAGATCACCAATTTCAACCGGAGGCTCGAACAGCTTCACAATGAGGGTGAACGGCGAAACAACTCCATCGGCGTCAATCTCTCCCTCCAGCAGCCAACCGACAACGCCAACGCCTACGCGCCGAATGAGGACACGCCGCATGATCCAGCCGTTGACGCCATCGGACAGGTCGTATCCTCTGCAGCCGATAGCGGTAGCGCTTCCCAAGCCACCCCGGTCGAGAATCTGTTCGGCGATCCGGCCTTCTGGAGCGGCGGCTTTGTTAGTTTCGGCACCAATGACGATGGCGCGATCAATCTCGACCATACGCTGGTCGGCGTGAGCGCCGGTGTCGATTATCGCTTCACACCACAGCTCACCGCCGGCTTCGGCGTCGGCTATGGGCGCGATGTCACGGAGGCTGGTAGCAACGACACGGAAAGCCGCGCCGAAGCCTTCTCGCTGGCAGCCTATGGCAGCTACCGTCCTGTTCCCGGCTTCTTCCTCGACGGCCTGGCCGGCTACAGCACCATGACCTTTGACAGCGTGCGCTATGTGACGACGACCGGCGAATTCGCCACCGGCTCCCGCGGCGGCGATCAACTGTTCGCCTCGCTCTCGGCCGGCTACGAGTTCCGCAATGAGGGCCTGCTGATCTCGCCCTATGGTCGGCTTTCCGGCTCGCACTCCACGCTCGACGCCTTCACCGAGACGGGCGCGGGCATGTGGAACCTCATCTATGGCCAACAGACCATCGACACACTCTCTGGCACGCTTGGTTTGCGTTTCCAATACGCGATCCCCATGGAATGGGGTGTGCTCACACCGCGTGGGCGGCTCGAATACACCCATGATTTCGAGGGGGCGAGCCGCGCCAGCCTCGGCTACGCCGATCTCGGTACGCTGCCCTATACGCTCAATGTGGACGGCTTCTCGCGCGACCACCTGACAATCGGCCTCGGTCTCGATGCCCAGTTGGGCGAAAGCTGGAACCTCGGCTTCGACTACCGCACCGCCTTCGGCACCGATGGCGACAGCCAGGATCACACGTTCGGGGTCAAGCTCGGGGTGCAGTTTTGAAGTGACGACCTAACGGCGGGTCGAAGGGGAAATGGAAATCGGTTTCGTCACTTCGCTGGTTAGACGGGCACGGTGATCGATTTATGCTGGAAGTGCCATCTGGCAGGAACATGACGCGATCCCCGGCGGCGAAGTTTCTTTCGCCGCGCTCGACGGTCACGCGCACGTCCTCGCCAAGATCGCCTGCCTCGCGCATCC
>NZ_VLJG01000073.1:0-5278 GCF_007829415.1 Aminobacter sp. J44
GCTCGTCGGCCCAGGCCGTATGCCTGCATCCCGCTCAGCACGCCGCACCCAACCGCGAAGCGTCTCCCCGGTGCAGCCGATCTTCGAAGCGATCGAATTGATAGCTTCCCATTCCGAAGCATACTCGCCCCGGTGCTCCAGAACCATTCGAACCGCGCGCTCGCGCACTTCAGGTGAATAGGTATTGCCGTTCCGTTTCGTCATGATGGCTCCTTAATCTCAAGAGGGGGAGCCTCCGGCAAACCCGGCGCGGTTCAGAGTGTGCAAGAAGACATTCGCAACTTTACGATGCCCGCGTCTTGGATGCCGCAACCTCCGAATGTCGGAAAATACGGTTGTAAAGAGGCGGACATCAGCCATGCCTACCGGCGTGCAACCGAGGTCGGCGGTACCGAAGCCGCTGGCTATCGTTTGGAGTTGAGATCTATCCTCGCCTGCGCGGGGAAATCGGGCATGCCTACCCGACAGGCACGCGGAACATGGGTCTATCCCCGCATGCGCGGGGAAACCAGCTCCGCAAGTCGCTGTCCTCGGCGTATAAAGGGTTTATCCCCGCATGCTCGCGCGCAGCAACTTGTTCACGTTCCCGCTTTCGGTTATCCCTTTATGCATGATGTTCATGTCCACGTTCTTCCCGCTGATCTGAACGGCTTTCAGTCGTTCCGGCGCATTCTGCGCCATTCATATCAATCGGCTCCGCTGACGCGGCAGCCGCACGGAGAACGTCCAATGCCCAAAATCGAGCACGTCGGCCTGACTCCAGGTCAGGTCCAGAGCTTCATTGACGATGGTTTCGTCAAGATAGAAGATGCCTTCAGCGCCGATCTCGCGAAACAATGCAGGGACGAACTGTGGGCCGATACAGGTCTGTCGCCGGATGAGCCTCAAAAATGGGATCGTCCCGTTGTTCGGGTGGGGTTCAAATCCTCGCTCCCCTTCATCGAAGCCGCCAACACGCCACGCCTCCACAAAGCCTACGATCAGCTCGTCGGCGAAGGCCGCTGGCTTGCCCCCAAGGGACTGGGAACCTTTCCGATCCGCTTTCCCTCTCCGGAAACGCCCGGTGACGATGGCTGGCATGTGGACATGAGCTTCGGTACCGACAATCCGGATTTCATGGAATGGCGTGCCAACGTGAAGAGCAGCGGACGCGCCCTGCTGATGCTGTTCCTGTTTTCGGATGTCGGCCCGGACGATGCACCCACGAGGATTCGGGTGGGTTCCCATGCCCACATCGCACGGGAATTACTTCCCTACGGCGAGGCAGGCGCAACGCTCAGGCAATTGTCTGCCAATGGCTACGCCTCGACGGAGAAGTGCAAGGTGGAACTGGCGACAGGCACGGCGGGCACGGTCTATCTCTGCCACCCGTTTCTGGTCCATGCCGCACAGCCACACCGGGGGCAGCGGCCGCGCTTCATGGCGCAACCGGCACTCCTGCCGAAAGGCGAGTTCGATCCCGCCCTGCCGCCCTCTCCGGTACAGGTCGCAATCCGTCAGGCAATTGGAATGACGGCCTGATCGCCTGAGGCTTCGGGGCCGCCGCGCGCGACCCCGGGTTTTCTCTCTCGAGCTCAGCGCCCCGGGTGAGCCGGGGCGCGACCATATGTGGGACTGCAGCCGGTAGAGCTTGTTGCTTCTCCCCTACTGGCTGTCACGCTGCAGTGGAGTTTCCTGCCCGCGCGACCAGGATCGAAGCTGCCACAGCCCGCCCGACACCAGCAGGGCCATTGCCGTTGCGTAACAGATCAATGGCCAGGCGGTGTCACCGTTCAACAGCGTTACCGCCAGCGTGCCGACGATGCTGACGATCAGGCTCTGGATGCAGAAATAGAAGGCGACTGCAGATCCTGCGATTTCGTCGAAATCCGCAAGAGCCCCGTTGGCAGTGACTGATACGGTGAACACAATGCCGACGGCGATCACCCACATTGGCAGGATGAAGGTGAAGAACGACGGAGACCCGTAGACTTCCCCGATCCCGAGGAGCGCCGCTCCACAGACGAGCAGAGCCATCCCGCGCGCGACGCAGCCGGCGACGCCCCACCTGCCAACGAAAGTCTTGGCAAATCGCGTGGTCGCGATCATGACGAGCGCGACCGTCGCGAAGGCCAGGCTGAACCAGAATTCCGAGTAGCCCGCTCGTCCGATCAGCACGCGCGGAGCCGTCGAGAAGAAGACGAAGAACGAGCCCATGCCGGCGCTGAAGCCCGCCGTATAAACCCAGAACGGCAAGCTCGTGAAAATCGGCAGGACCGAAGGCCGTTTTCCGTTCTCGATGACCGGGCGGGTTTCATGCCACCGGAGCAAGGCGTTGCCCACGGCGAGAGTTGCCAGTGCGGCAAGCGTCAGGAAGATCGCCCGCCATCCCAGCGCCTCTGCGATGACAGCCCCTGTCACCGGTCCGATGGCCGGAACGAAGGCCAGCATCGAGCTGAACAATCCGTAGATGACGGCGTTCTCCGGGCGGCTGGCATAGACGTCGCGAACTGTCGCGAAGGTTGCGACCAGCGCTGCCGACGCCCCTGTCGCCTGGACGAGGCGGAAGCAAAGAAACGCTTCAGCTGTCGACGACCAGGCCGCGCCAAGCGAGCCGACCGCAAACAGCGCGCCGCCTGCAAGCAGGACGGGCCGTCGCCCGATGCGGTCCGAGATCGGGCCGAACACCACCTGCCCCACCCCGAGCGTCACCATGTAGAGGCTGAGCGCGAGCTGGATCATGGACGGGGTCGTGTTCAGGATGCCGGGCATCGCCGGAACGACGGGAAGGAAGATGTCCATCGCCAAAGAGGCGAGGATGTCGAAGGGAGCCATCAGCAACAGGGCCGAAGGCAGCGTGTAGGTCCACGCATGTCGTGAGGTTGTCATGACGAAACATCCGCTTGAATGAAGCCAAAAGCGGCGTTCGTTCGTCGGCAATCGGAACCGATTTGCTCTACGGAACGCCGCAACAACGAAGACCGTTGCTGCGGCTTACCTGTCTGCGGACTTTCCGTCTCCCATGACGTTCCCCGAATTGGAAAGGATACTGGCTGGAACTATCGTATCTTGCCTGCGAAGTCGAGAAGGCGGAGACAAGGATCATGAACCTCGTCGTTCGGGCGGCCCGGGATGAGGACGCGGATCAGATGGCGGCCATCCTCAACGAGATCGTCTCGATCGGTGGATTGACGTCGCGTGAAGGACCTTTCGATGGTGGGCGCATACGGAGGGAATTCATTTCTCCCCCACGCGGTATCTCCTGTTTCGTGGCGGCGGCAGGCTCCGATGTGAAAGGGTTCCAATCGCTCGAATGGTCAGACCCGGACTGGCCGGGAGAAGACCGGCTGCCTGCCGACTGGGCATTCATCTCGACCTACGTCCAATCCGGCCATCGCCGCCTTGGCATCGGAAAGGCTCTGTTCGGGAGAACCATCGCCGCTGCCGACGCTGCAGGTGTCTGCTTCATCGACGCCAGCATCAGGCTCGAGAATGCCGGCGCGCTGGCCTTCTATGACAGCCTCGGCTTCGAAGACTACAGGCGCATCGCCAACACGGTGTCGAAGCGCTTCGCTCCGGGGCGACGCTGATGTGCGCCATCTCCCTCTGCCGGCCGACGGGCTCGAGGCGCTTGCCGACATTCGTGCCATCGAACTGTCCCTGATCCGCGCGTCCGCTCAGGAGGCGACCGGCAGACACGGTCGCGTGGCGGGGCCATGTTGGTCTTGATCCCGTTCGACGGGAATCGCGGGCTTCAGAATGAACGCCTTCTGGGCGTCCGACCCGAAGGAGCGTGAAGCGAAAACTTCGATGCCTTCATCGCTCCGCTCCTTCTCCCAGCCGGGAAAATAGCGCGGAAAGCTCCAATTATGAACGGTCCGGTTTTCGGGGATCAGAGCAAGGCAGCCATGGCCGCATAACTTAAACCAACCGGCCTCCGGCAAACCCCGCGCGATTCAGTATTTCGCAAACCGGAAGGCGTAGCCAAAACTTGAAGCTTTCCCGGTTGCACCAAGGAAGAAGACAGGATGCTCTATTCCGCCAGTTCGCCCACGTTTGCGATGAGGGTGACCTGCCGCCCACCCTGCGTAATCGTGTCCATGATGTTCAGACCGGAGACCTTCAACATCTGCCTCCACAGGTTCTCGGCGTCTCCATAGGCCTCGTTCATGAAATCGCGGGTAATGAACGCATCCCACTCGCTTTCAAGAAAGTTATCCTTCTCCAATTCCTCCTGGGTGGTCACCAACTCAGTGTCGATAGGGACTTCCTTAGGCTTGCCATGCGCGATAGCATCTCGGAAAGCTTTAAGGCGGTCAAGCGTGAGGAAGGGACGGCGCGTTTTGTCGGGGGCGATGCCGAGATGCTTAGATATCGCCTCAAGCTTGCCGTCCATGGAGATGCTGATTTCGGCATCCTTCAGCACCTTGATGAAGTCAACGGAACTGAACTGGCTGCCTCGGGCGGTATTGAAGATGTCGGGCTTGCCGTAACGCGACAGCGCTTCCTCGACCGCCTCAATGCAGAACGCCGTTTCCAGTGTGATCGACAGCCGCCAGGACAGCACCCGGCGGCTGAACCAGTCGATGACGGCGCAGAGATACACAAAACCCCGCGCCATCGGAATATAGCTGATGTCCATCGCCCACACCTGATTGGGTCGGATAATGGCGAGGTTCTTGAGAAGATAGGGATAGACCTTGTGGCCCGGTGCGGGCTTGGAGGTGTTCGGGCGACGATAGATCGTCTCGATGCCCATCTTCCGCATCAGCGTCCGCACATGCAGGTGGCCAACATCATGCCCTTCGGCCTTCAAAAGCCCTTGCAGCATCCGGCTACCGGCGAAAGGATAATCCAGATGCAGTTCGTCAATCCGGCGCATGAGAGCCAGATCGGCAACTGAGGCCGGTTGTGGCAGGTAATAGACGCTGCCACGGCTGATGCCGAGTATCCGGGCTTGGCGGGAAACCGAAAGGTCGTGGTTCCGGTCGATCATCGTTTTCCGCTCAGCAGTCCGGCCTTGCCGAGCGCGCCTGCCAAAAAATCGTTTTCCAGCGTCAGTTCGCCTATCTTGGCATGCAGGCTTTTGACATCGACGGCGGGGACCGCTTCCTCCTTCCGGTCGTCGCCGAAGACGCCAACCGCGCCATCGAGCAACTGATCCTTCCATTGCTTGATCTGGTTCGGATGACGGTGAGATCTTCTACAGCCTCGCCGAGGCCAAGATCATCATCGAAGCCTGGCGGCGATACTACAACACCAAGAGGCCACACTCGTCGCTTGGATACAAGCCACCGGC
>NZ_VLJG01000074.1:0-3537 GCF_007829415.1 Aminobacter sp. J44
AAATCGGAACAGGTGGCCGGCTTCGTTTCGGAATCAATGGCCGGCTTCATCGGAATACGCACTCTCAACAAGTGCGCTTCCTATTCGTGATCTACAGACAAAGTGACGAACGGGACGGCGTCTTCGGTTTTCAGGAACGTGCCCAGTGGCGATTTCATCCCTTACTATGCAATCCATGGGCGATCCCTGGCCGCGCCAACTCGCGACGGCCCTTGAGGGCACTCGTTGCCTAACGGCGTTTGTGCCTTGCAACCCGCTCACCCAAGCTTGCGGAAGGCAACTTGTGAATGGAGTTTGCGATGGGACGAACCAGCAAGCGCGATGCAAGACTTGAGCGGCAGCGAGAGTATCAAAGGCAGTACCGGCGGCGGTTGAAAAATGTGGGGCGGCCGGATCGGGACGCGATCGCTCAGGCCTTCTTTTACCATGTGATCACGCAAATCCTGAAAGACCCGAAGGCCGGGGATGGGTTAAAGAGGCTTATGGACCAGGTCGCGAGCTTGCTTGTGGATCTGGGGTATGATCCGACCGAGACACATTATGCCATCGACGCAGTGCTTAGCCGCTACGAGCAGGGTTGGAGCTTCCAAAGGAAACGCCTGTAATCGGAAGTTGATGCGTCGGTAAGCCAGAGCTTCTGGATAGTCGGTCGACGCCCAACAGGGACGCGTGATCGCGCCACTCGGCATCCTTTTGCGCAGGCACGAGTCTCTGAGCTTGGCAAAGGACTCCTGATCTTGCGCTGCCAGTTGAGCCATCTTGCGAGCGAACTCCTCCGGCCAGACCGCTTATGCAACCTCGAGTGAGCTCGGCAGTATCAAGCTGCTGCTCAGAGGCTCCCGCGATCGATCGACAATGGTCTCCTCTGGCGACTGTTCATCCGCGCGATGAGAAGGCTCGCAGGCCCCGAATAGCCCCAACGCTGCAAGGGAGGTTCACCGGTTCAGGGCTGGCATCGCCCTTAGAACATAAGCTCCGTTTTGACCCGGGGCGGCAGAAGCCGCCCACTAGCAACAAGCCTTACCGGCCCAGCATCAGGCATGAAGTGACGCCGTTTTTGCAACAATACCTCTAAATTGCCGGATATTGCCGGTAGCGATTCTCTTCGGACGGTAACGCACCCTATGGGCCTTGAAAGAGGCCTCCAGTGCCGTTGCTGCCTCTTTGCCCATACAAAAGCGTACCAGATCAAGATAGATCGCAGCGAACTGCCATCCGTGCTCAGCGCCGCCTTGTAATTCTTTCCGGCGAGAGCCGTGCGACACCTCGTATAATACTGGTGCGGAGAGCAATCCCCATAAATCGACGTTGAGGCGTCGATGCACGATATGCGCCCATTGATGCAGGACGATCCAATCCTGTCGGGCCCAACGTGGGATCACAATCGAATCGGTACCGTGAGCCGCAGGATATTTCCTTCCCCGGCCGTCAGCGACCTGGAGATCCCATTCAATGACATCGACAGCGTCCCCATAACGGCGGCGCAGAGGAGCAGATTGGGAGTGCTTCAAGAGGTACTCCTGGATGTCAGATACTGCTGGAAGTGCCGAACCGAGATTCTCCAACGCTTCGTGTTCCGCTCGTGATAGTTTTGACAATTGTGAGTCACGTATTTTCATAAAACAACCTCATATTAAAAATACCAACTGCCGAATACTCTGCATGCTAATTGTATCATAATTTCTTTACTTAGCAATACCTTCAATTTGTCTATGGTATTACATGGCCATGGTCCGCTCCGAATGCGAACGGATCTCGCTGTCTGGCAATGCGTTACCGAAAATACCGCAAGAACCACTTCGGAGCTCGCCAACTGTTGCGCAGATGCTCTTCACTCTAAGAAGCGCTCTTCTCACCCAACCAGGCGAAGCTTGCCCCGATCACCAGCGACCCCCGAGAGCTCTTGCTCGAGCATGCCACCTCCTAAGCCGAAGGCCCTCTCATTTTCGGGGATCGTCGCGCGGATAATCGAGGAGCGACCAACCATGGCAATGGAAAACGCCGTTGATCCAACTAAACGCTTGGATGAATTCACCAGGTGCAGGAGATGCCTCCTGACCGCGCAAGGGCTGCAGCGGATACGATCCTCATGCTGGACCCTTATGCGGATGCCGCGAGCATCGCTTATAGCAGCATGTTCGCCAACGTCTTCATGTCCGACCACCCCGCAGCTGCTGGTGGATGAAAGCACCCACCCGGAGCAGCTGTTTTTCCCTTCGTGATCTTCCCAGCGATCCTCGCACAGGTGCCGGACCTCGGCGCGACAAGCACCGCAACCACGCAGAATTTGGTGCCCTGCACACCGGTAGATGCAGTTGATACCGGACGGCTTTACCTCCCGCCTGAGCAGGACGATTAGCCGTCGGTAGCCGAAACGCCGCTGGCGATTGGCAAGATCGCGCAAACTCATCGCAGCGCGACCGCCGACGGTCGGCAGCACCGATAACGGACCATCTTGCTGTCGGCGGAATTGATCTGGCAGGCCCATCGCTCAGACGGGCCCGTCGTGGCCTTCAGCTGCGCGACGGCATCACGCTTAGCGGGCGGCAGGTCATCGAAGCGGCGCCCCTGACGGCGCCTCTTCTTCTTATTCAGTCAGGAATCGTGATTTCAGAAGCCAGTCAGGACGGCTTATCGGGAAGCACACCTGTGCGCGCTCCCCGGATCTGCGATAGCGTGTGAACACCTTCCCCGCCAGAAACAGCGGACGGGGCAGGAGCCTCAGCTCATGACCCGCAGCATCAATGAACGCCTCGAGATCTTTGATGCGCGCATAACGGGCCGACTATTCCGCGTAGATGACATTTGTTGATGACGAGGGGACCACGGAGGCCCACCTCTTCCAGTTGCGCGACCGACGTTCCGCCCAAGTCTCACCATTGTGTAACGAGATCCAAGGGGGCGTTCGTATCTACCAGGGTCATACTTCGCCCCACGACAGAGCCATAATCGCATCCGTATCAAGGTCCCTTGCCTGCGTGACCGCGCAGCCGCTCCAAAGGCTGCCAGTTGCGGTTCATCGCAGCCATAGCCGCCTTTGCGTGGCGAGCCTCAATGCACACCGCAGGCAGACCGGCCTCCTTCAGGCCGAAGAACATCCACTGCGACAGCGGACCCGCCTCGGAGCAAACGCGGACGAAGCTATCGCGATCCGCTATAGCTCGGTGGCGATCAGCTCTGGGTCAAATCCGACGCGCGACTCGTGTATCAGGCGGCAGTCGACATCGACGACGCACACGTTCGTCAGCTCAAGCGACACATCCAGACCTGCGTAGAGATCAGTCAGGCTTGCCTCCTTTCCGGCGATTGAACATGCCGGTCGGAAAAGCACCGGCGTCTCCGGAACCGAAGCCCCGACTACACCATTTCAATGAGCGGCTCCTCACCAGCTATCGGCACGCCCGATACAAGCATCGAAGAATGGAGGATCGACTACAATCTGAACCGCCCCCACACCAGCCTCGACGCGCTCGAGCCCAACGAATTTGCAACCCGGTCCAGATCGAACAACAACGTGAACCGGCTAGAGCGGTTTTC
>NZ_VLJG01000075.1:0-3391 GCF_007829415.1 Aminobacter sp. J44
GTTCAGTAGGATTAGATCACCAACCCGATGCGATCCGCTGCTCAAATCGGCATCACATCCCCACGGCGTTCGGCAACCACAAGACTGTTGCCGGGATGAATGTGACCAGCAGCAGGATCAGCAACATGATCCCGAGCAGCGGGATGCTCTCCTTGAGGATTGCCTCCATTGGCTCCTTTGCGATCGACTGAGCGATCAGGAGGTTGAGGCCCATCGGCGGATGGATCAGACCGATCATCAGGTTGAGCACCACGACAAGACCAAAATGGATCGGGTCGATGCCCAGAGCGATTGCCGAGGGCAAGACGATCGGCACGATGATGATCGTCGCGGGCGTGGAATCGAGGAAGGCACCTGCGACCAAAAGGACGACATTGATCATCAGCAAGAAGGCAACGGGTGAAAGCTGGGCCGCCTCAATCCAGCGCGACAGGTCCTTTGGCACGCCATGCACTACGAGTAGAAATGCGACGAACGAGGAAGCGGAAACCACCAGCATGATGTTGGCAGTCTGCATTCCGGCCTCTTTGAGGATCGCCGGGAAACTGCTCCAGCGAAACTCGCGGTGGATCACCCAGCCGACAAAGATCGCGTAGACGACGAGCACGGCGCCGATCTCGGTTACGGTGAAGAAGCCGCCACGCGCGCCGATGATCAGCAGGAGGGGCATAGACATCGCCCAAACGGACACACGGAATTTGCGCCAGATCTCGGTGCCGCTCTGGCGCCCGCGCCGCGGCAAGTCGTGCTTGCGCGCGTACCAATCAACGAAAATCACCAGCGCAATCACGATCATCATCGCCGGGAAGAAACCGCCGACGAACAGCTTCATGATCGAGACCTCGGCAATGACGCCGTAGATGATGAGGGGAATCGACGGCGGCAGAATCGGGCCGAGCAGCGCGGCGGTCGCGGTGAGCGCTCCGGCGAACGCGCCGGAATAACCCTCCTTCTTCATCTCGGGGATAAGCAGCGCGCCTGTTGCCGACGCATCAGCGACCGAAGAGCCGGAAATGCCAGCGAGAAAAAGGTTGGTGCCAATGTTCACCTGACCTGAGCTGCCCCGCAGCCGTTGACGTGCCACTGAGTTTTTCCTCCACCTGGAGTTAGAGTCCGGCCTCGATTGAAGGACGGACAGATGAAGCGAAAGCGGTTCACGGAAGAACAGATCATCGCGGTGCTGCGGGAGCACGAGGCGGGAGCGAAGGCAGGAGATCTTGCCCGCAAGCACGGAGTCAGCGAGGCAACGCTGTATAACTGGAAGGCGAAGTATGGCGGGATGGACGTCTCCGACGCCAAGCGCCTGAAGGCTCTGGAAGACGAGAATGCGAAGCTGAAGAAGCTGCTGGCCGACCAGATGCTGGAAGCGGCGGCACTGAAGGAGCTTCTGTCAAAAAATGTATGGTCCGCCCCGTCCGTGCAAGGGTTCGCGACATAGTAAATGACGATTCCAGTTGCATAAATGTATCCGGCCTCTCGCGAGCGGACTGCGATTGCAGCCAGGCCATGATGAGATCCGCACACGCCGTTCCCAATAAATGGTTCGGGCACGAAGCCCGCTTTTTTGCACAGGGCTTACGGCATGTTGATCCACTGTTTCGTCATCACTATTCCCGAGCCTTGCAATCGAACCAGGAGCATCAGGCGAATACAGGATCTCTGCGCTCGTAGAGTGCTCCCGGCTTGGTCAGGACGACCCAGACGATCCGGGCCATTTTTGCGGCAAGTGCGACAACAGCTTTGTTCGCGTGCATTCGGGCTTGGAGACCATCCAGCCATCTTCCCAGCCGATCCTTTGTTCGATCGAGGTGTCTGAAGCAGGATCGCGCACCATGGACCAGCAGTTTACGGACGTATCGATTACCTCGCTTGCTGATGCCGAGGAGTTTTTGCTTCCCTCCCGTCGAGTATTCTCGCGGTACAAGGCCCAGCCATGCGGCCAGATCGCGAGCTTTCTGGAACTGTCTGCCGTTTCCAACAGCAGCAAGCAATGCTGTCGCACCGAGAGCTCCGACTCCGGGGATTGTCATCAGCCGTCGTGCAGCATCCTCTCGATCAGCGATCGCTTCGATCTCGCGTGTCACGTCAGCAATCCGCGTTTCCAACTGACGCAGGTCGGCAAACAGTTCGCTGAGCAGTTTGCGCATTGCGGGCGAAAGATCGTTAGTTGGATCCTTGAGAGCCTCGGGCAGGTCGAGCTTGAACAGTCCTGCACCCTGACGTAACGCGACACCGTATTCGAGGCAAAAAGCGCGCATCTGGTTGATCAGGCGGGTTCGCGTGCCGATCATTTGGTCACGCACCCGGTGCAAGGCTTGTAGGTCGGCCTGCGCCTCAGTCTTGAGTGCAGCAAATCGCATCGTTGGTCGCGTGGCGGCCTCGGCGATTGCCTCCGCGTCAATGATGTCACTCTTGTTCGACTTTACGTAAGGCTTCACAAATTGGGCAGGGATCAGCCGAACCTTGTGACCGAGCGTCTGGATCTTCCTCGCGACCCACTGAGACCCTGCGCAGGATTCCATCCCCACAATCGCCGGTGCTGCCCGCTGGAAGAATTGAAGCAACGTGTCCCGTCGGAACCTAACCCGCTGAACAACCGTGCCGTCGCTCCCTAACGCGACGACGTGGAAGATGTTCTTACCAAGATCAATCCCATAGACCGCTGCGGGACGCGGCGCATTGCGTTTAGGCATAGCAACCTCCTTTGGTTTGACCGCCTCATGATGCGGCAGGAGGACGAGGCGGACCATCCCATTAATGGTAGGGCCCGCCGCCAAGCGCGAAGCCGTCGCGCATCTGCAGGCCGTCATGGGCCTGTCGGAGCGTCGGGCCTGTTCCTTCGTCGGTGCCGATCGCAAGATGATCCGCTACCAGTCCTGCCGTCCGCCAGAGACCGAACTGCGCGGCCGGCTACGCGACCTTGCCAAGGAGCGCCGACGTTTTGGCTATCGGCGGCTGTTCATCCTGCTGCGGCGGGAGGGCGAACCGTCTGGCATCAACCGCATCTATCGGCTCTACCGCGAGGAAGAGCTGACGGTTCGCAAGCGCCGGGCACGGCGGCGAGCAGTGGACACGAGAGCACCAATCCTGGTCGAGGCGAGAGCGAATGCGCGCTGGTCGCTCGACTTCGTGCATGACCAGTTCGCCTGCGGTCGGCGGTTCAGGGTGCTCAACATCGTCGATGACGTCACGCGAGAGTGTCTGGCAGCCATCCCGGATACATCGATCTCCGGTCGCCGGGTGGCACGTGAACTGACCGATCTGATCAGCCGGCGTGGCAAGCCGGACATGATTGTTTCCGACAACGTCCTAAGCGCGGAAGAAAATGGAGATACCAGTCAAAGTCTCTCTGTTCGTCAGCATGCTCTCGCTGCGTGACGCCGGTCAAGTG
>NZ_VLJG01000077.1:0-2331 GCF_007829415.1 Aminobacter sp. J44
GGTGCGCCTCGTCCCGGATGGTCCGGGGTGCATATGACTGGAATGCATTGAGAAAGGAGGATTTGAAGAATGCCGTGCCCCCTGCTGTGAGGGGCATGAGCCCAAGCGGCGGTGACCTGTCGTCAACTGGCAGGGTGACGTAGCCCGCAGGTAAAGGGAATTGAGGCGAAGCCGTTACGCCGAGATGGTTCCCGAGGCTGTAGCACTAGAAGGTTGAGGAACACGAACCGGTTAATTCGCATCCGAGGGCTGAAATGTCGCCTTCGCCTACACGGCTTAACAGGCGGAATGCTGATGGTGCCCCCAACACGTAGGCGGGGGTGTCCGAATGCGGGCGTATATGTATGGCGTCTCGCAGGGAGTCATGGGGAGAACGCAGCCAGACCATGACATCGGCATCGACTTGCGGGACGCAAGGACAAGGACTGCGACCGGCAACCTCCCCAGTGCGTGGAGTGTCCAGCATATGAACGAGGGAAGGCATGATGGAATGCCCACGATGTTCTGCGTCGCAAGGGAGTTGACCCTGATGTCCATCACGCTGGCGGAGTTCCCGTAGTAGTCCGCGGCAGGGAAAGCCTGCCACATGGCGAAGGGGAACAGTTCAATCTGCTTGGAGTGCAAATTACCTGACCAAATGAGGTGAAGACCTTTGATAATCAGCGAAATGCAGCACAAGCTCGCAACATGGGCCGAGGCCGGTCCGAACCGTCGGTTCGATCGTCTCTTGCGGCTCATTGCCGACCGGGAATGGCTTGCCGAAGCCGCCCGGATCGTTCTGGCGTCGAGTGGCGCACGAACTCCGGGCATTGACGGAATGGATAAGCGACGGATGCAGGCCGGGCTGGATCGCCATCTGGCCGACCTGCGGACAAACCTGTTGAAAGGCACCTATCGCCCGAAGCCGGTCAAGCGAATCTATATCCCGAAAGCCAATGGCAAGCTACGACCACTGGGTATACCGACCCTGACAGACCGCATTGTCCAGCGCGCCATGCTGATGGCCATGGAGCCGATTTGGGAAAGCGACTTCCATCGCCTGTCCTATGGCTTCCGGCCGGAACGCAGCGTGCACCATGCCGTTCGTACCGTGAAGTTGCAGCTTCAGGACGGCGCGGACACGACGAGGGGCCGCTGGATCATCGAAGGTGATCTGGCGAGCTACTTCGACACCGTTCATCACCGGCTGCTTCTGCAATGCGTTCGGCGGCGGGTGCGGGACGGACGGTTTGTTGATCTTCTCTGGCACATCCTAAAAGCGGGTCACATCGACCGTGGCCTGTTTGCAGCGTCCAGTGAGGGTGTTCCGCAAGGCGGCGTGCTGTCGCCGCTCCTGTCCAACATCATGCTCCACGAGTTTGATGCGTGGCTGGAGGCGAAATACCTGAACCGGAAAGCCCGCAAGGATCGCTGGGCATGGAACTTCGGCATTCAGCAGGGCCGCCCCATCACGGTTCGAGAGGACCGGCAATGGAAACCTGCGATTGCCTATTGTCGCTATGCCGATGACTTCGTCGTCCTCGTCAAGGGGACGAAGGTTCATGCCGAGGAAATCCGCGAGGAATGCCGGGCCTTTCTGGAAGACCGCCTGAAGCTGACGTTGAATATGGAAAAGACCCATATCACCCACGTCGATGACGGGTTCGTCTTTCTGGGGCATCGGATCATTCGCAAGCGGGGGTCGAACGGGCATATGTCCGTCGTCACGACGATACCCAAGGAAAAGGCCAAGGCGTTTGTTCGCAAATTGACCGAGACCCTTTCCGGCAATCATGATGTCGGCAAGGTCGACATGGTAGACCGCCTGAACCGCCAACTGGCGGGATGGGCGGCCTTCTACAAGTTCACCGACTTCACAGCGCGTTGCTTCCGGCGCATCGACACTGTCGTGTTCTGGAAACTGGCGCACTGGCTGGCGCGAAAATATCGGTCACGCATCAAACCCTTGATGCGGAGCTGGTATCGAGCGCCAGAGGCGGGCAAGGCAAAAACTTGGCTTGTCTATGGACGAAGTGAACGTGGAAACCGTGTCGGCAAGGCGCTGCGCCGAATGGTAACCAGCCCAAAGGCGCAGTTCCGGTGGCGGAATCCGGAGAGCAATCCATATATCTTCCGGAGCGAACCTCGCAGCACCGTCACCTCAAATTATCATGACGTTGCCATGGCCATGGGCCAAGATTGAATAGAGAGCCGTATGCGCTGAAAGGTGCACGTACGGTTCGGGGAGGAGAAGCGCAGCAGCGCTTCTTACTCCACTGTCGACCTGGAGAGGCTTTGTCTACGTGGCCTTCGTCATCGATGCCTATGCCCGCCGGATCGTCGGCTGGCGGG
>NZ_VLJG01000079.1:0-2039 GCF_007829415.1 Aminobacter sp. J44
ACCCGCGGCATCGTCATAGGGCTACTCCTAGGATTATCCCTAGGACTTCCGACGTTCGCCCTCAGCCCGCAAGGCGGCCTTCACCGGAGGGGTACTTTTCGACGCGATGCTGGCGGCAAGCTTTTGCGCGATGAGAAAGGCCTTCTGGTGCCCCTCATTCCGGCAACGGATGTGGCCACTCGAGGCAAGTCCACGCCGGAAGAGCGTGCCGAAGGACGAGAACGGGCGAGACAGAAGCGTGAAGCGGAGGAAAAGGCCATAGGCAAGATGCGACGCAAGTTTGAAAGGCGCCAAGCTATCGGCGATCCGGATTGCAAACCAAGTGAGCGAGAAGACTTCCCGCTTCTTGACGTGTTGCGTCGCGAGCGCCGGCATGACCTGATTGAAGCAGCTTTGCAATACCGTCAGCTTGTTGCCCTATGCGAAGCGGAGCCGCTGAAGGGGCAGTCGTACAACAAGTCCAGCGGCCTGGAAGTCGTTTACCGAAACACGCTCCGTGATGGAGTTGCTGAAGTGGATGCTGCGGCCGCCAAGGGCTTTAAAGGCACCCGCGTACCAGGCGGCGAGATCGAGTATCGCAGTGAAGTCAAGCGAAGTAAGAAACCGTATCCCCAACCTGCCAAACGGATACTGCCCGCTGCCGCGGCTAAGGATGGAGATCCGGTTATTGGGCGGACCCGCAGCTTACATGTCGAGATCAACGAGCACACAATCGCGGATTACATCGACAAGAGGCCGCGGCTTAATCGCATTCGTATCGCACTGGGCGGTCTCTTGGAGCCGTTCGAAGACGCAGTCCTCGGCGGGCAGACGCTTAGTTGGATAGGCGAACAAGAGGGCTATTCGGGGTCAACCGCAACAGCGGTGGGCAAAGGTCTGGTGATGCGCGGACTTGCTATCGTTCATGGCTTCCTTGGTCGACCAAAGATCAAATCGGCAAACGATAACTTCCTGATTATAAGAAAGAAATCCGCCTGAATACGGGCCGATACGGACGAAGTTGGCTAAGGTGGGAGGGCTGCTGCGAGGCAGCCCTTCTACGTTTTATGCTCCTTCTTTCGCGCTGCGGTTCTTCTGGTTACGCAGCACGAACATCTGTTGCGACTTGCTCCTCAGTCGCGGCAGGCAGTGGGGTCGGTTAGTCGGAAAAACGACCTGTCGGCGAGCATTGGGGCGGCTTCGGCCGCCCCGCCTTTTTTCGCCAAGAGTTTTGCGCGCTCGCGCGCGGGGCCGACCGCGGATGAACCGGCGGCCCACCTCATCCCCGACGCAGCGGTCGGGTTGATCGCGCGCCCGCCGCCGAAATGCGTTCACGGCGGGTGCTGCGGTCTTTTTTTTACTCACTCGCTTTCCGCCTTACGGAGACAAAAATGAAACTTACACGAGCCGCCGAAATGCGGCCTGCTTCGTTCGATGAAGCCCAAAATACAGTTGAAGTCGTTTGGACGACTGGTGCTGCGGTGAGGCGCTATGACTGGCGCTCTGGTCGTTACTACCAGGAAATTCTGGAAGTTTCGCCGAAGGCTGTTCGCCTTGATCACCTCAACGCCGGCGCGCCCCTGCTGGACACCCACGATGATTCAGCACTTGCGCAGGTGGTTGGCGCCGTCGTCCCTGGCTCTGCAAAAATTGCCGACGGCGTCGGTATTGCGCGGGTCAAACTCTCAAGCGCAGCCGCTGATGCAGACATCGTTTCCAAGATCCGAGACGGCATCATTCGAAACGTCTCTGTCGGCTACACCATCCACAAGGTCATCAAGACCGACTCCGATGGCGACGGCGCTGATGATGAATGGCGTGTCGTCGATTGGGAGCCGCTTGAGCTTTCGGCAGTGCCGGTCCCAGCGGATGCTGGGGCGCAATTCCGCTCGATCGGACAGGACGACAGTCCGGCGGCGGCACGAGCACGCATGATGGCGCGGCAAAACGAAGTCGGCATATCCACGAGATGGCGAAGAGCCACTCCGGAGGAGGTGTACCAGATGGGTAGGTCTCCCGCTGATGATGTGCCGGGGCGTGGTGTAGCAGGATAGCGGCGG
>NZ_VLJG01000089.1:0-131173 GCF_007829415.1 Aminobacter sp. J44
GCGAGAAGCCGCTGGTGCGCACGATCTTGCCGTCGCCATCGACCATGTAGTCGGTGACGAAAGGCGAATCCCCGAGATAGGACATGGCGCCATCGTAGCAGGCGCCCCTCATGGCGCAGGATGACCGGATTGAACTCGACGCCGGCCGATGCCGCCCAGGCGATCGTCGACCTCAGCGGCCCGCAGCATTCGGTGACGCGGTCGTCGCTGAGCTGCTGGACGGCAACGCTCACCTGCGCGTTGCCCCATCTGTTGTCGTCCACCCGCGCCGCAACAACGAGGTCCGGCAGGTTTTGGGTCCCGCGCAGCGCCCAGACGCCGTCATCCACCCGCCGCTCATTGTTGTCTTCAAGGGAGACTGTGACGGATGCCTTTTCGCTGAGGCTGTGCGTATAGGCAGCCAGATTGGTGGTTCGGTCCGACGCGTAGCCTTCCGTGAAATTGTAGCCGGTGGAGTAGTCGAAGAACGATTTCCGCCGCCCGACGGTGAAGCCACCTGCTGCAATGAATGCCTGGTCCAGGTGAAGGATGGATGTGTCGGATGAGTGGGCGCCTTTCAGGCTCGCTGAAGGTCAACAGCGGCCCGAGATCAGTCATGGACGCTGTCGTAAAGGTGAGAACCGACTCGGTTGTCTGCTTTGCAGGCCGGGGTCTTGGTTCCACGGTATCGTAGACCACCATCGGCGCATCCACGAGATAAGAAGTCTCAGCATAGAGATCTTTTCGGGCGTGGTTCACTTCATGCCATGCCGTGATCTGCCCGCCAATCCGCAGGCAAGTATCCGTTCCCGGAATTAGGAAGAAACCGCTGCCGACACCAGTACAGGCCAGTACCGCTTGGTTCTCATGATGGCCGGGATCCGCATCAGCAGCAATTGCTGGAAATGCCGCGAGATAACCGGACGAGGAAATGAACAAGGATAAGGCAAAGAAAGCAGTCCGGTTTCTCATTAATATTGTCGCCTGTGTTTTTGTAAGTGATGCATGCGGAATGCGTGCGACACTACCGTTTTGGAGCAGATAGAATTTAGATAAAAATGCGCACTTTAAGGTTAAAAACATGTAAAGCGCCGGCGTTCGCGATAAGTATTGATAAGTATTAAGCGGAGATTAATTTTAGGACGTCTGCTCCGTGGTGGGGGAGGCTAGTAAAACAGTGGGGGTTACTAATATGCGGAAAACAATCGCAATCGCCGCGTTCGCCGTTGCTGCAATGGGGACGTCAGCCTGGGCTCAGTCCAACACGGCGATCGTTATCGATTACGGCACAAACAACAAGGTGCACGGAACCCAGACGGGTTCCAAGAATACGGCCGACCTCGTCCAGCTTGGCTCTGGCGGCAGGGCGTCGATTGAGCAGACGGGAGCCCGGAATGACGCATTCGTCTACCAGGGTGGCGATCGCAATAAGGCTGCGGCCACCCAAAGCGGAACAAAAAGTTTCAACACCAGCACTGCCGTTCAGACGGGGAATTTTAACAAGGCTAGTACGACCCAGAGCGGAACTCTTAGCAACAACACGAGCATTGTCTGGCAGGAGGGATTTAAGAATTCCGCCAGCTCGTCACAGAGTGGCCTTGCAAACGTTGCTGGCGCGTTCCAGGGGGGTACGTTTGGAAACGTGAAGCTGGAGCAGAAGGGCCTTTTCAATACGAAAGGCATCATCGTGGGTGGCTACGGCAACGATTACTCTTACAGGCAACGCTAAGCATCAACCTGATGGCCTTGCGGCCGTTATCTGTCGCAAGGCCTCATCGAACGAGGCCTAAGAAATGAAAAAGGTACTCTACCCAGCCGCGCTGGTCGGGTTGGTGTTCGCTGTCCCGTCTGCTTTCGCCGGCGATGGATCTACGTTCAGGCAGAACGGGCTCGTGAACGTGCAGGCTGTCGTCCTGCGGCCTGGCGAAGCAAATCGCAACGTGACGATCACGCAGGGCGGCTATGCCAATGCCGCTGCCGTGGTCGCTATCGGAGGGAATGGAAAGTATACGATCACCCAGGCCGGGCAGCAGAACAACACGGTGTCGGCACTTCTGGGCTCGAAGCAGACGCTCAATATCAACCAGTCGTTCAGCCCCGCCGGCTGGGCATCTTTAGCAGGCATGGGGCGGCGATAGCCGCCTCTTCTTCCGAGGGGATATCGATGAAGCGCAATTTCACGCTGGCCTTGCTTGCCGGCGTCCTGCTTGGAGGCGGGGCTTCTCCGGCCGCCGCAGGCGACGTCGATGTGATACGCCGCACGCAGAGCGGGCTGCTGAACATCTTCTACGCCGAGCAGGCGGCGTCGACCAACATTCTCGAACTCAACCAGTTCGGTCGCCGGAACATCGCAAAGGCCCGCCAGCGTGGCGAAGAAAATTCTGCGTCGATCCTCCAGGTCGGCCTGATGAACGAAGCCGATCTTGACCAGTCGGGAGGTGTCAGCACCGCGCGCATACGCCAGATTGGCGAGGTGAACGAGACACAGCTGATGCAAACCGGACGGATCTCCCGCAGCGTGGTCGTTCACGAGGGCGTCGAAAATCTCCTCACGAGCTATATCAACGGAAATCTCAACCTGCTCATGATCGAGCAGACCGCAAAGAAGCGCGGATTCTTCAGCAGGTAACAAAAAGGGCCGCGGATTTCTCCGTGGCCCTTCTTCGTTCGGCTTGCCCGGAACGTCAGATGCCCGCGTTCGAGCGGTATTCCGTGCGGGCCTTGGAAACCAGCGGAGCCGGCTGGACGGTCGCGCGGATCTTCACCTGCACGTGGTCCTCGACCTGCAGCTTGGACGACGGCTTGTCCTCGCCCCAGACGAGGGTGACTTCCGTGCCCGGCGTTGCAAAAGCCTTGTCGATGACGCCGAGCGAGAGCATGGCGCGCTCGTTGGCCGAGTAGCCGGTCCAGGTCGACAGGCCGACGACCTTGCCGTCAACTTCGATACGGTCGAAGTGGAAGGTGTCGTAGAGCGACATCGGCAGGTTGATGAACTTGGCACCGACGCCCGGCTTGAACATCGAGGCGTAGGCTGCGCCGACGTCGTCGCCGTTCCAAACGAAGGTGACCTTTTCACGCGCCTTGTCGCGGCCCTCGGCAACCATCTTCTCCAGCGCCTCGCGGCCGATGAAGTCATGGTCGAAGGCCACGATGCGGCCGTAGTCGAGGTCGTACGGGGTGAAGTAGTAGTCCTCGATGTTTTCCGAGTAGAAGCTGCCGCCGAGCGGAGCGGTCGTCTCGTAAGCCTTCTCGTCGAGCCACTCGCGATAGGCCTTCATCTTCTCGCCGGTGTAGATCGCCGGCAGCGGACGCGGCAGCCAGCCGGATTCGAGCGCGTTGGTGTGGTAGGCGCGCGCGCCGACCTGCACCATGCCATGCTTTTCGCCGGCCTCGAGGATGGCAGAGTGCACCGCCTCGCGGTCTTCCCACGGGCCCCAGATCTCGAAGCCCGGCTCGCCCGCCATGCCGTGGCGCAGCGCGCGCACAACCTTGCCAGCGATGTTGAAGCGGGTCATGTAGAAGAACTTCAGCTTCGGCGGCTCTTCGCCGGTCACCTCGCGGATGATGTCCATCGCGCCCGGACCCTGGATCTGGTAGCGATAGTTGACCGGGTCGCCCTGGCGAACGGCCGAGCTGTCGTCGCGCCAGACGCGCACGTTGTAGCCGCCGGTTTCGGCGTGGAAGTGCATCCAGTTGATCGACGTCGGAATGCCGACGGCCTGGAACTCGTCCTCCTCGAGGTGGAACAGGATGTTGTCGCCGATGACGTAGCCGTCATGGTTCACGGCCACAAACTGCTTGGCCATGTCGACAGGGAAATGGGCGACGGTGTTGACCGCGAGATCGCTGATCAGCTTCATCGCGTCCGGCCCCTTGATGTTGAGGTCGGCCATGTGGTGGCACTGATCGTAGAGAACAGCGGTGCGGCGCCAGGCCAGCTGCTCGTCGCGCCAGTTGCGGTATTCCTGCGCCACGCGAGGAACGACTGACGGCGGCTGCTGCGATTCCCAAAGCAGCTTCACCGGATTGCCGGCCTTGGCAATCGCCTCCTCCAGATTCTTGACCATGATCTTCCTCCCGGAATGTCTCCAAACACGCCGGCAGTTTCCATCACGATAGTTATTATGTAAAACATGTTTTGAAGACGACACACCCAAGGAAAACCGGGGAGGCAAATGATCCCGTTCACGATCCGCCAGCTGGAATATTTCGACGCCGTGGCGAGCGAGGGATCGCTGGCTGCCGCGGCAGCGCGCTGCCATGTCAGCGCCTCGGCGCTTGCCCTCGCCCTCGACGAGCTTGAGCACCATCTGGGTGTCCAGCTGTTCGTACGGCGCAAGGGCAAGGGCGTGATCCTGACGCAGGCCGGCTCGCGGCTGCTCTCCCATGCGCGGCTGGTGTTGTCGGGTGTGGATGCGCTCGCGGCAGATGCGGGTCAGAGCGCACAGAGCCTGTCGGGACGCTTCGCGATCGGCTGCTTTTCCTCGCTCGCGCCCTTCTTCCTGCCGGGCATCATGGAGGATTTCCAGAAGATGCATCCGGACCTCGTTCTGGAAATCGAGGAGGCGGATGCGCCGCGGCTCGACGACATGCTGCTGCAGGGCCGCATTGATGTGGCGCTGCTCTACAGCGTCGACGTATCGACCCAGCTTGCCTTCGATCCGCTGCACGAGTTCCGGCCCTATGTGATGGTTGCCGAACACCATCCGCTTGCGCAAAGGGGCGGCGTAAGCCTGAGCGAGCTCGTGGRCGAGCCGCTGATCCTGTTCGACCGCAATCCAACCCGGCGCAACACCGAAAACATCTTTGCTGCGCTCGGGCTGAAGCCGCGCGTCGGGCACACGACAACGAATTTCGAGCTGACGCGTTGCCTCGTCGGCCGCGGCCTCGGCTACGGCCTCTTGTTTCAGCGCCCGGCCGGTGCAATCACCTATGACGGCCACCGCGTCGTCATTCTGGAGATCGAGGACGATGTGCCGGGCACGGTTATCGGCCTGGCGCGTCCGGCAGGCGCGCCGCGCACCGCGCGCTACGCCGCGCTGCTTGACTATCTTCTCGCGGATTCCGCGCGGAAGAACCCGAAGTTGCAAAAGCGCCGGCTCAGAGCCTGACGCGGCCCTCGCTGCCATCATGGAGCATGGGCCCTCTGGTCAGTCGTCAGGCCGGCGTTTCGAGATCCTGCCGCGCAGTGGTTTTCAGCAGTTCCTGCCGGAAGCGGGCGATCGCGAATTCGGCAAAGGAGGAAAGCTGCCGCCCTTTGCGCGAGACGACATAGGCCGAGATGTTTGCTGCCTCCGCGAGCGGGCGGCGGGTGATGCCCGGCATGTAGACCTCAGCGACGGAAAACTCGTCGATGACGGCAACGCCGAGCCCATGGCGCACGAAGCTCACCACCGTTTGCGCGAAGCGGCCGCGCATGGCATAGGTCGGCTTCAGCCCCTCCTGCGCGAAAGGCCGTGCCAGCGTTGCGCCATATGGGTCGCCGGCGTCGACGCCGACCAGATCCTCCTTCGCGAGGTCATGCACCGAGATCACCTTCTTTTCGGCGAGCGGGTGGTTGTCCGGCACGATGGCGACCAGCCGGCCGTCGGCCAGCTTGACGTTCTCAAGCGCCGGGTTCTCCAGCGCCGAGCTCATGATGACGAACTCGCCGCGCTCGAGCAGCAGATAGTCGGTCGTCTCCTCGATCTTGAGGATGTTCATGTCGATGTAGAGGTCGGGGAAGCGCTTGCGGATGTGGCGCGCCGCTCGCGCGGCGATGAACTGGGCGATCGACGGCGCGCAGGCGAAGGTCAGCCGCACGTCGCCGCCCTTGCGCAGCGACGCGACCGCCGTGTTGAGGTTGTCCATCTGCCGGTGCACTTGATGCACCATTTCGAAGATCGGGGTTGCCTCGGGCGAGGGGACGAACAGCCCCGCCTTGCGCTCGAACAGGCGAATGCCGAGGAGGTCTTCCGTGTGCCGCACGAGGCGCGAGATGCCCGGCGCCGAAACATTCAGCAACCGTGCCGCCCCCTGGATCGTTCCCGCCAGCATGACTGCGCGGATGACTTCGACCTGTCGAAGCGTAAGCTCGCTCATTGCCGTTCCCGAAAGATGAACCGACTCCGCCCTTAACATCATGTTACGCGGAAGGTCAGAACGATATTTGCCGTTACGCGAGGCGCCGGGCAATATCGGCTGTAAGGGATTTTCGGGGGGAAGCGATGAAGACGTCGATCGCCACCGTTTCTATCAGCGGAGATTTCCGCGAGAAGCTGGCCGCCATTGCCGCTGCCGGCTTCGACGGTATTGAGATTTTCGAGAACGATTTTCTGGCCTTTGACGGCTCGCCGCGCGAGGTTGCGCAGATGGCGGCTGACGAGGGGCTAGCGATTACGCTCTACCAGCCGTTCCGCGATTTTGAGGGCCTGCCCGAGCCGCAGCGCTCGCGCGCCTTCGACCGCGCCGAGCGCAAGTTCGACGTGATGGGCGAACTCGGTACCGATCTGATGCTGGTCTGCTCGTCCGTGTCGCCGATCTCGCTCGGCGGCATCGACCGCGCCGCAGGCGATTTTCGTGAGCTTGGCGAGCGGGCGGCAAAGCGGGGCATCCGCATCGGCTATGAGGCGCTCGCCTGGGGCCGCCATGTCAGTGACCACCGCGATGCATGGGAGATCGTGCGCCGGGCCGACCATCCCAACATCGGCCTGATCCTCGACTCCTTCCACACGCTCGCGCGCAAGATCGACCCGAACACGATCCGCTCGATCCCGAAGGACAAGATCTTCTTCGTCCAGCTCGCCGATGCGCCGGCGATCGACATGGACCTGCTCTACTGGAGCCGCCACTACCGCAACATGCCGGGGGAGGGCGATCTGGCGGTGGCCGAGTTCATGCGCGCCGTCACTGCCACGGGCTATGACGGCTACATCTCGCTCGAAATCTTCAATGACCAGTTCCGCGGCGGCTCGCCGCGCGCGGTCGCCGATGACGGGCATCGCTCGCTGGTCTGGCTGATGGACCAGGTGCGCCGTGAGGAACCTGCTCTGAAGGTCGACCTGCCGCCGATGCCGGCGCCGGTCGGCGTCGAAGGCGTTGCCTTCATCGAGTTCGCCGCCGACGAGGCGGGCGCGAAGTCGATCGCGCAGCTGCTGACGTCGCTGGGCTTCGCCCATGTCGGCCGCCATGTCTCCAAGGCGGTCGACCACTGGCGCCAGGGCGACATCAACATCCTCGTCAACATTGAGCAAAAGGGCTTTGCCCACTCCTCGTTCCTCGTCCACGGCACCTCGGTTTATGCCCTTTGCCTCAAGGTCGAGGACGCACATGCCGCCGCCGAGCGCGCCTGCGCGCTGGGTGCAGAGCGCTTCGAGCAGGAAGTGCCGCCCGGCGAGCTGCGCATTCCCGCAATCCGCGGCGTCGGCGGCAGCGTCATCTATTTCCTCGACGACAGCGAGCAGCTGTCCCGCATCTGGGACGTCGACTTCCGCCCGGTCCAGGGCACGCCGGCAAATCCCGGCGCCGGCCTCAACCGCGTCGACCATGTCGGTCAGACGATGGAGCAGGGCGACATGCTGTCGTGGCTGCTGTTCTACACCTCGATCTTCCGTACCCGGAAGACGCCGATGGTCGACGTCATCGATCCGGCAGGCGTCGTGCGCAGCCAGGTGATCGAGAGCGAGGACGGCGCCTTCCGTCTCACCCTCAACGGCGCCGAGAACCGCCGCACGCTCGCCGGCCGCTTCATCTCCGAGAGCTTCGGTTCCAGCGTTCAGCATCTCGCTTTCGCGACCGACGACATCTTCGCCACCGCCGCCGCACTCCGTAAGGCAGGCTTTTCCCCGCTGACCCTGTCGCGCAATTACTATGACGACGTTGAAGCCCGCTTCGGCCTCGACCCCGAGCTTGCCGACCGCATCCGCGCCGAAAACATCCTCTATGACCGTGACGAGCACGGCGAGTATTTCCAGCTCTACGCGCCGACTTGGGGTGAGGGACTGATCTTCGAGATCATCGAACGGCGCGGCGGATATGCCGGCTACGGCGCGCCGAACGCACCGTTCCGCATTGCCGCGCAAAAGCGGCACCTGCGCCCGAAAGGCATGCCGACGAAGTAGCAGAGGGAAGGGCGGCGGAGTTTGCCCCGCCGCTTGCGCTAGACGGCCTCCGGCTTGCCGCTCTCGCCTGAGCGGAAGATCGCGTCGATGACCTTCTGGTTACGCACCGACTCCTCGAGCGGGAAGATCCTGCCGCTACGTCCGCGCACCGCCTCGACGAACGCCTCTGCCTCAAGCCGATACTGATTGATGTTGGGGAAGCGGAAACTCGTGCCGCCGCTGTGGTTCTGGTTGTAGAGCACGATCTTCTGGTCGCCGTAGACCCCGGCGTTAAACGGCGACTCCACCTCGATGAAGCCCTTGTCGCCGTGGAACACCATCGACTGGCGCGCTGCCATCTGCGTCGCGACATAGAAGGAAAGGTCGAAGCCGTCGAACTCGGCGCTGACGGTCGAATAGATGTCGGTGCCGAAGGTGGGGTCGCGCTCGACTTTCGCGTTCACCCGCACCGGCTCCTTCTCCGTCACGAAGCGCGTCGTGACGACCGGATATACGCCGATGTCCGGCAGTGCCCCGCCGCCGAGCCCCGGCCGGTTGCGCATGTTGTTCGGGTCGACATTGTGATAGCTGAACGCGCCTTGCACATGCCGTAGCCGCCCGATTTCACCGGCAGAGACCAGCTCGCGCACCTTGTGCCACTGCGGGTGGTGTACCACCATGTAGGCCTCGCTGACGATGACGCCGCTGCGGTCGCGTGCGTCGATCACGCGGGCGATGTCCTCTGCCTTCAATGCCAGCGGCTTTTCCACCAGCACATGCTTGCCGGCATTGGCTGCCTTCACGGCCCACTCGACGTGGTGGGAGGTGGGAAGCGGAATGTAGACGCCGTCGATCTCCGCGCTCTCCAGCATCTCCTCATAGCTGCCGAAGGAGAGCGGCGCGCCGACACTGTCGGCGAGCTCCCGCGCCCGCGCTTCATCGCGGCTGGCGATCGCATGCACGTTGCCATTCGCGGAGGTCTGGATCGCCGGGATGACGAACTCGCGCGCGATCTTGGCCGTCGACAGGATGCCCCATCTAAATATGTTCATCATCTTCTCCTCCCCTCAGCTTTTTCTCGCTTCCCGAACCTTAGCCGATCACGCGGAAGGTTTGCAGATGGCCGTTCGTCGACGCTTTAAGGACGGTGGCGAACACGGCATAAATGCCCGTCCTGTATACGAAATTCGGTTCCGGCTGCATTCTCTCCGGTCGCGGCAGCCTGTGCGGCCATTCCAATGGGCGGAACCGTGAGGTTTTTGCTGGAAGGCCAAGAATGCCCTTCCCCCTCACGCATGGGTATTGTATACATGAACTAGTTATCGGGAGGAGCGGAGACTGATGCCTCGGCGCAGCCATGCTGCAGCCGGGCTTCAGTACCCCGAAACAGGATAGCCACCTGCATCACGGCGTGAGTTGCAGGCAGCATGGAGGAACGGACGCCGGATGAATCAGCTCGCCGGGGCCACGACGAATGGCCAGGAATCGCTTCTGGACATCCAGAATCTCACTTTGTCCCTGCGCGACCAGAACGGCTGGGTAGAAGTTCTTAACAATGTAAGTTTTTCGGTGAAGCCGAGGGAGATCCTCGGCGTCGTCGGTGAGAGTGGCTGCGGCAAGTCCATGACCGCGCTGTCGATCCTGCGCCTGTTGCCGCCGCGCGATTCGCGTCTCGGCGGGCGGATCATGTTCAACGGTCAGAACCTCGTCGACAACACCGAGTCGCAGATGTCCCGCGTGCGCGGCCGGCACATCTCGATGATCTTTCAGGAGCCGATGAGCGCGCTCGATCCGGTGTTCACCGTCGGCCACCAGATCGAGGAAACGCTGATGCGCCACTTCCGCATCAGCAAGAAGGAGGCGCGCGAGCGTGCGGTGGCTGCGCTGGATTCGGTGGGCATTGCCTCGCCGCGGCACGTCGCTGACCGCTATCCGATGAGCCTGTCGGGCGGCATGCGCCAGCGCGTGATGATCGCGATGGCGCTGGTTTGCGAGCCGCAGCTTCTCATCGCCGATGAGCCGACCACAGCGCTGGACGTCACCATTCAGGCGCAGATCATGGACCTGCTGCTCGATCTCGCCGACCGCACCGGCACCGCGATCATGTTCATCACCCACAATCTTGGCCTCGTTGCCCAGAGCTGCCACCGCATGATCACGATGTATGCGGGCCAGGTCGTCGAAAGCGGCAATGTCCGCGAGGTGATCGCCAATCCGCGCCATCCCTATACGGCGGGCCTTCTGTCCTCGATTCCCGACAGCCGCCGCGCGCGCGGGACGCTGCCGTCGATCCCGGGCCGTGTGCCGTCCCTGCGGGCGATGCCACAGGGCTGCCGCTTCGGCCCGCGCTGCAGCCATGCAGTTCCGGCCTGCGAGCAGCCGCAGCGCATCGAACTCGCCGGCCACCGCGAGGTGCGGTGCCATCGTTGGGAAGAACTGCAACTTGAGAGGGTCGGCGCATGACTTCTGCCCTGACCAGCACCCGTCCTGCCGTCACTGTCGATGGCGTGAGCGTCACCTTCGGAAATGCGAAGCGCGGCACTGCGGTCCGCGCCGTCGATGGCGTCAGCTTCAATGTCGAGAAGGGCGAGATCTTTGGCGTCATCGGCGAGTCCGGTTCGGGCAAGTCGACCCTCGGCCGCGCGATGGTCTGCCTGCTCACCCCGAGCGGCGGCACCATCCTGCATGACGACGTCAACCCGTTCACCCTGACGCGCCGCGAGCTCAACCGACATCGCCGCAAGTACCAAATCGTCTCGCAGGACCCGAACGCGGCGTTTGATCCGCGCATGACCATCCTGCAGAGCGTGATGGAACCGCTCAACATCGCGGGTGAGGGCACCCGGGCCGAGCGCCGTGCCCGCGCCTTTGCGATGCTCGATCGCGTCGCGCTGTCGCCGGAGCTTGCCAACCGCTACCCGCACGAGCTGTCGGGCGGCCAGAAGCAGCGCGCCAACATCGCCCGCGCCCTGATGCTCGAGCCGAACGTCATCGTCTGCGACGAGGTGGTCGCCGCGCTCGACGTGTCGATCCAGGCCGACATGCTCAACCTGTTCGACAGGCTGCAGAAAGAACTTGGCCTGACCTACGTCTTCATCAGCCACGACCTGCGCGTCGTCTCGCACATCAGCGACCGCGTCGCGGTGATGTATTTCGGCAAGATCGTCGAGTTCGGCCCCGCCCGCGAAGTGATCGAGACGCCGCTTCATCCCTACACCGAGGCGCTGCGTTCCGCCGAGCCGGAGATCACTGCGCTGGGCGAGGCGCGCAAGCGCATCATCCTGCAGGGCGAAATCCCGAGCGCGATCAATCCGCCGAGCGGCTGCCGTTTCCACACGCGCTGCCCGCGCATGCGCGACATCTGCCGCGCGCAGGAACCCGAACAGCGCGAACTGCTGCCTGGTCGGCATGTGGCCTGCCACTTTGCAGAGGAGATGCTGCGCGAGAGCGCGGCGGAGCATGTTGGTCTTACGGATCGGTCGGTTGTCGCGACTACCACCGCGCCGGGGGTGCTGACCTGACGGCCACGGGGAGATGGCCGGTATTTCTGATGGAGGAGAAGAAAGACGTGACGACCAATTTCTACGGCAGACTGCCGAATCTAACCCGACGCAGCCTGATGGCTGGCACCGCCGCTCTCGGCGGTACGCTTCTTGTGCCGGCAATGGCCCGCGCACAGGCGCCGCAGCCGCGCACCGGCGGCACGCTCCGCGTGGTGATGCCCTACAATCCGGCGTCGCTGGATCCGATCGCGGGCCGCAACAACCCGGACTTCAACGCCCTGTTGATGCTCTACGACGCGCTGATCTCCTTCGATCCGAAGACGCTTGAGCTTCAACCGATGCTGGCGACGTCGTGGGAGTTTGCCGACCCGACCACGCTCGTCGTCAAGCTGCGCGAGGGTGTCGAGTTCCACGACGGCGAGCCGTTCAACGCGGACGCTGTGGTGTTCCACATCGACCGTTGCCGCAACTATGAAAAGTCCAACGTCAAGTCGGACCTGACCGTCGTCGAGAAGTGCGAGGCAACCGGCCCGTACGAAGTCACCTTCAAGCTCAAGTTCCCGGATGCATCGCTCCCGGCAACGCTTGCCGACCGCGCTGGCTGCATCGTCTCGCCGGCATCCGTCAAGGCTGCTGAGGGTGGCAATGTCGACCGCAACCCGGTCGGCACCGGCCCGTTCAAGTTCGTCGAGTGGCAGGACAACACTCTCATCAAGCTCGTTCGCAACACCAACTACTGGGGTGATGCGCCGTACCTCGATGCGATCGAAGCGCGCATCATCAACGAGCACAACACCGCCGTCCGTGCCGTGACCGCGGGCGAGGCCGACATCGCCCTCAACATGAGCGCGCAGCAGATGGCCGTGGCGAAGCGCGACCCGAACGTCGTCGCCGAAGCCACCCCCTCGATGATCTACTACTCGGCCTTCCTCAACTACGGCGAAGGCAGCCCGCTGGCAGACGTGCGCGTGCGCCAGGCGATGAACTGGGCGCTCGACCGGCCGGTGCTTAACCAGGTGCTGTGGGGCGGCCTCGGCGGCGGCAACTGCTCGATGTTCCCGTCGGGCTTCTGGGCCAACGATCCCGAGACCGAGAACTACTACACGCTCGACGTCGACCGTGCGAAGTCGCTGCTCAAGGAAGCCGGATTTGCGAACGGCATCGAGATCGAGACCCACACCTGGGCCGACCAGGCTGCCGTCCAGCGCCAGGAGGTGGTTAGCGCACAGCTCGCCGAGGCTGGAATCCGCCTCAAGGTGACGCCGTCCCAGCCGGCGCAGGCGATGCAGTTCTTCCTCAACGAGAAGAAGGGGCACATGCTGCTGTCGCCGACCGGTGGCAACCCGGATCCGGCAACCGCCTACGACCGCCACTTCGCGGCAACGGCCTACCGCAACGCGGCCAAGCTCGAACTGCCCGGCTACCGTGAACTCGCGGATGCCTCGCTGAACACGTTCGACTTCGCCGCGCGCCAGCAGGTTCTCTACAAGATGCAGCGTTTCGTCCTCGAAAACGCGCTGCACCTGCCGCAGTTCACCTCGGCCGGCATCATCGTGCGTTCGCCGAAGGTGCACAACTTCGACTTCAGCCTTCTGCAGCGTCCACGCTTCCACAAGGTCTGGCTCGAGGCATAAGCCGACCAGCCATCACGATTCGGGGCGGGCAGTTCTGCCCGTCCCGTCTCCACCGGGGACATCCCGGTGCCAGAGCCGCCGGGTGAACCGGCGCGAAACTGCCGATCGACGGAGCAGGATGATGTACGGCATTCCCGGGATGGTCGCACGAAGGCTGGTTCAGCTCGTGCCCGTCATGATCGTGGCCACATTCGTGGTCTTTTCCCTTGTCTACCTGATGCCCGGCGACCCGGCGGTGACGATCGCCGGCGACTACGCCACCGAAGAACGCGTAGAGGAAATCCGCCGCATCTACGGCTTCGACCGGCCGATGCTGGTGCAGTACTTCGCCTGGCTGGGCAATGTCGTGATCGGTGATCTCGGCCGCTCGCTGTTCTCCAACGAGTCGGTTCTCACCCTCATCCTCGCGCGCCTGCCGCACACGATCCTGCTCGTCGTCTACGCGCTCATCGTCGGTGCCGTCATCGGCATTCCGCTTGGCATTCTTGCCGCCACCCGCCAGGGCACGACCCTCGACAAGATCATCACCAGCGTCGCCTCGCTGGGCGTCGCCGTTCCGAACTTCTGGCTCGGCATTCTGCTCGTCACCCTGTTCTCGCTGAACTACCGCTGGTTCCCGGCAACCGGCGCGACTTCCTTCTTCGAGGAGCCCGCCAAGGCGCTCTACTTCGCGACCCTCCCGGCAATTGCGCTGTCCACCGGCGTTGTCGCCGTGCTTGCCCGCCAGGTGCGCAGCGCCCTTCTCGAAGTGCTGGGCTCGCAATATATCCGCACCCTGCGCGCCAAGGGCCTGAGCTCCGGCTCGATCCTCTGGAAGCACGGCCTGCGCAACGTCGCCGCCACTATGCTCACCATCGCCGGCCTGCAGGTGAACCGCCTGTTCTCCAGCGCCGTCATCGTCGAAGCTGTGTTCGCGATTCCCGGCGTCGGCAACCTGATCAGCTATTCCGCGCTCAACAAGGATTTCCCTGTCGTCCAGGGCGTCGCGCTGGTTCTGGTGCTGGTCGTGATCTTCACCAACCTCATCGTGGACGTCCTCAACGCGATCTTTGACCCCCGAGTGGCGGCTTCGACATGACCGATATCTCCATGAACACCGTGACCACGCCGAACCCTGCCACCGCTGCCGCATCCGGCATCCCGCCGCCCACGCGCTTCAGCCTGTGGCGCTGGCTCTGGTCGGACAAGCGCGCGCTCGTCAGCCTCGCCTATATCGTCCTGCTGGTCGCGGCGGCGGTGCTGGCGCCGGTCATCGCGCCTTACGAGCCCAACCAGCAGAACCTGATGGACATGCTGGCGCCGCCGAGCGCCGAGCATTGGCTCGGCACCGATGACCTTGGCCGCGATACGCTGAGCCGCCTGATGCACGGCTCCTACAACGCGCTTTATGCCGCCGGGCTGGCCGTCGGCATCGGCGTCCTGATTGGCGTGCCAATGGGTGTCTTCATTGGTTTCGTTGGTGGCTGGGTCGACGAGGTCGGCAGCCGCATCATCGACGGCGTGCTCGCCTTCCCGCCGATCGTGCTGGCCGTTGCCGTCACCGGCGCGCTGGGCATCGGCCTGACGAATGCGATGATCGCGGTGGGTTTCGCCTTTGCGCCGGTGCTTGCCCGCACCATGCGCGCGCAGACCTTGGTGGTGAAGAACGCACTCTATGTCGAGGCCGCGGTCGGCTTTGGCGCCTCCCGTCTCCACCTCATCGTCCGTCACATCATCCCGAACGCGATCCAGCCGGTCATCGTCGAGATCACGCTGATGCTGGCGGTGGCGCTCCTCGCCGAGGCGGGCCTGAGCTTCCTCTCGCTCGGCGTCCAGCCGCCGGAATCGAGCTGGGGCGGCATGCTTGCCCGCGCCTACCATTATGTCGAGGTCGCGCCCGAGCAGATGTATGCCCCGGGCTTCGCGATCCTCTTCACGGCGCTTGCCTTCAACACGCTCGGCGAGTCGATCCGCGTGCTGCTTGATCCGACGGTCAAGAAGAACTGAGGCGTCGGGCAGACACCATCGCCGCGCGGGCGCAGACGTTCAGGCATGGATCGTCGGCTCAAGGCCGACGATGACGAGACGGAAATGTCGAAATGACCTGAATGACGTCTCAGCTCCGCAGCGGCAGAAACGTCACGTCGAGCCTGGCAGCATTTCAGCCTACGGGGCCCGCAGCGTCGCGCGTCCATCTCAACTTCGTCATCCTCGGGCCTGACCCGAGGATCGATGCCTGAACCGAAAAGGTGAATGGGCATAACCGCGGGCACTGCCCCCGGATCCTCCCCCGCAACGCGGGGGAGGGGAACCATGCGAAGCATGGTGGAGGGGGCTCATGGAGCGGCAACGCTCGCGATCTTCGCTCCGGCAAGAACCGTCCACGGGCAAGGACCAGAGGCGCGCCTGCGATCTTCCGCTCTGTGTCGCCCGCCCACCGACCGACCCGAGCTTCGCCAGCGCCGAAACAAACCCCGGTCCGACACGAAAAAGCCCGGCTTCATCGCCGGGCTCCTCTCTTCTGCCAATCAAGCTTCGTGCAGAACGCGGCGGACGTCTCAGAAACCTGCCACGTCCGCCCGTCTCATCAGGGCAGTGCCCTCACGCGTCCTGCTTCAGCCACACGCGGTGGAAGCGCGGCGAATGCAGGCGGTCGTAGCGGAAGTCCTGCACCTTCTTGTTGCGCACCGACATAGCCGAGGACGTGTAGAGCGGCACGTGCAGCGCCTGCTCGACGACGAACTTCTGCAGCGCCGCGAAGGCCTCCGCACGTTCATCCGGGTCGGCCGACTTCGCAGTCGCGTCCAGCAGCTCGCGGAACTTCGGGTCTTCCGTCTTGCCCGCGTTGAACTGGCCCTTGGCACCGAACAGGCGGTCGTAGGTCTGGCTCGGATCAAGCCAGCCGCCCTGCGGGTTGAGGATCAGCGAGCCCTTGCCTTCCATGTAGAAGTGCTGGTTCACCACCTGCGGCGGCGACGGGGTGATCTTGAGGCGGATGCCCGCCTGCTCGAGCTGGTTGCCGATGAGCTCGATGCGCTGGATCGACGTCTGGTCCGGCCAGCTCCAGGCCTCGATCTCGACGCCGTTCGGATGGCCGGCTTCAGCGAGCAGCGCCTTCGCCTTCTCCGGGTCGTGCTGGTAGTAGTGCGCGGTGTCCTTGTCGACGGCCCAGAAGTCCGACGGGAACATGGTCGATGTGGGCTCGCCGAGGCCGAGCATCAGCACCGTGTTCAGTTCCTCGCGGTTGATCGCATAGTTCATCGCCTGGCGCACGCGCACGTCGTCGAGCGGCGGCTTGGAGAAGTTGAGCATCAGCGTGAAGAAGATCATCGAGGGCTTCGCCTCGGCGACCAGCTCCTCGTTGCGCCGCGCGGTCGCGATCTGCTGAGCCGCCAGATTGAGGGCAAGGTCGGTTTCGCCCGCGCTCACCGTGCGCGCGCCCGTGTTGAGCTCGTTGATGATGCGGAAGTCGATGCCGTCGAGATAGGGCAGGCCCGCCTGCCAGTATTTCGGGTTCTTCTCGACGCGGATCAGGTCGTTGTCGCGCCACTCGACGAACTTGAACGGACCGGTGCCGACCGGATTGCGGTCGACATTGCCGTCTGCCGCCGCCTTGATCGACGCGGGCGAAACGATGCAGCCCGCCCGACCAGTCAGGATCGTCGGCAGCGAATAGTTCTCCTGCTTCAGGCGGATCGTCACCTGGTGCGTGCCGGTCGCCTCGATGCTCTCGACCGAGGCAAGGTCGGACTGCACGTTGGAGCGCGGGTCGCTCATCGAGCGTTCGAGGTTGAACTTCACGGCCTCCGCGTCGAACGGCGTGCCGTCGTGGAACTCCACGCCCTCGACGAGGTTCAGCACCAGCGTCTTGCTGTCGGTGAAGTTCCAGTCCTTCGCCAGCATCGGCTCGAGTTCGAGCGTGTCGGGGTCATAGCCGATCAGCGCGTCGAACAGCGCGTAGAGCGCGTTGAAGTCGGGAATGTTGCGGCCGGTAATCGGGTCGAGCGCAGCCGGATTGTAGGGCATCGCAATGCGCAGGGTGCCGCCCGAAGTTGGCGTGCCCTGCGCGAAGCCGCTTGTCGGCAGCATCATCGATGCACCGAGCGCTGCACCTGCCCCAAGCAGTGCGCGGCGATTAATCGTGAAATGAGAAGAGGACGCCGATGCGTCCCGTGTGTCGCTCATCTATTGAACCTCCCAGATAAGCTTTTGGCTCAGCGGGACGCTCGCCCAGTCTCCCCCCGGGCGCGGCATCCTGCCATCCCTGAACGTATAACAAGGACGTTCCAATGTATACATTATTACGTTAAGTTGTTTGCGCGAGCTTTCCGCCGAGGGGCCTGCTGTGCGATGATCTTCGCGCTGGCCAGGGAGGCGGAACCGGCGGTCCTGCTTGGAGGAGCAGGCTGTGCGGTCAGGCTGGCGGAGGAGGAAATTGCATGAGCGTGTTCGATCGCTCCCGACCCTTTACCTACATCATCGTCGGCGGTGGCACGGCTGGTTGTGTACTGGCCAATCGGCTGTCGGCTGATCCATCCAACGACGTGCTGCTGATCGAAGGCGGCGGCGAGGGCCGCGGCTTCTACGTCGACATGCCGATGGGCCTGGCCTACATGATCGGCCGCCCGCGCTACGACTGGTGCTACAAGAGCGAACCGGAGCCCTACTGCAACGGCCGCTCCTTCGCTCTCCCGCGCGGCAGGATGCTTGGCGGCAGCTCCGCCATCAATGGGCTGATCTACGTGCGCGGACACGCCTACGACTACGACCAGTGGGCGCAGCTGGGGAACCGCGGCTGGTCATGGGAAAGCGTGCTGCCATACTTCCGGCGCTCCGAAGCCTTCCACCGGCCGGCGGAGGCGCATGGCAGCGATGGCGAATGGGCGGTGTCCGACCCCAATGTGCGTTGGGAGGCGCTGCAGGCCTATCGCCAGGCGGCGATCGACCTCGGCATCCCGGCCAATGACGACTACAATGACGGCGACAACGAGGGTGTTGCCTGGTTCGTGGCCACCATCCGCAACGGCCGCCGCCATTCGACGGCGCGCGCCTTTCTCGATCCGGTGCGCAACCGCCGCAATCTCGAAGTGGTCACCGGCGCGCTTGTGGACCGGATCAGCTTCGACGGCAGCCGAGCAAAGGGCGTCGTCTTCCGGCTTGGCGACAGGCAGGTGGAAGTCTCGGCCTCGGTCGAGATTATCCTCGCCGCTGGCGCCTACGGCACGCCGGCGATCCTCGAGCGCTCGGGCGTTGGCGATCCGAGGGTGCTCTCCTCTGCCGGCATCGAGACCCGGCACGAGCTGCCGGGCGTTGGCGAAAACCTTCAGGACCACTGGCACATCCGCGTCCAGCACCGGCTGAAGAACACCAGGACGCTCAACAGCCACGTCAGCTCGCGCTTCGGCAAGATGATGCTCGGCGCGCGCTACCTTGCGACCCGCACCGGCCCGCTCAGCGGCTCGCCCACCCTGCTCGGCGTGTTTGCCAAGACCGATCCGCATGCGCCGGCGCCCGACATCCAGATCCACGTCTCGGGCGCGACCTCGCCCAGCTTCGGTGGCACGCCGCACGATTTCCCGGGCATCACCTCGTCGGTCTGCATCCTGCGGCCAGAGAGCCGCGGCTACTGCCACATCGGCAGCACCAACCCGGCGGAGCAGCCGCGCATCCTGCACAATTATCTGCGCGAGGAGTCTGAGCTCGACATCGCGGTCCGCTCGGTCGAGCTGGTGCGCAAGATCGCAAACGGCGCGGCGATGGCGCGCTTCGAGCCGCAGGAAATCCAGCCGACGGCAGCCGTGCAGTCGCGTGACGAGCTAATCGCCTATGCCCGCGAGAGCGTCTACACGACCTTCCACCCGGTCGGCACCTGCAAGATGGGCCGCGACCGCATGGCCGTCGTTGATGACCGCCTGCGGGTCCACGGGCTCTCGGGCCTGCGCATTGCCGACGCATCGGTGATGCCGACGATCGTCTCCGGCAACACCCAGGCGGCAACCGTCATGATCGCCGAGAAGGCGTCCGAATTCGTCCGTGAGGATGCGATTGAGGTGCAGGCCGCGTGACGCGAAGCCCCCAGCCTGCGCAAGTGTTTTAGTTGTTAAGCATAGGTGAGATGCATACAAAGATGGCCAAGTTTGACACCACCGGGGCGATCGACTGCGACGTCCATCCTCCGTCACCGCGCCGGGCCGACCTGCTGCCGTACCTGGACGATTACTGGAAGGAGATCGTCACGACCCGTGAGGTGGACGTCCTCGAGATGAACTCGTTCCCCGAGCGCACGCTGCCCTACATGCGCCCGGACTGGAAGGTGAACGGCGGCGACCCGCTCGAGGCGATGCAGAAGAACCTGCTCGATCCGCTCAAGCTGGATCTTGCTATCCTCAACGTGGTGTCGGGCGCGCATGCGCTGTTCGATCCGTATCTTTCCGCCGCCATCTGCCGCGCGACCAATGACTGGCTGATCGACAAGTGGCTGAACCGCGACTCGCGCCTGCGCGCTTCGATGCTGGTTCCGTTCCAGAACGTCGAGGCTGCGGTCGAGGAAATCGAGCGCCTCGCCGACGACAAGCGCTTCGTGCAGATCCTGACCCTGTCGGCGACCGAACTGCCGCTAGGCCGGCGCATCTACTGGCCGATCTATGAGGCGGCGGAGAAGCACGGGCTGCAGCTCGGCATCCACGCCGGATCCAACTACCGCAACGCGCCGAGCCACAGCGGCTTCCACTCTTTCCTGATCGAGGACCACCTCGCGCACACGCAGGGCTTTGCGACGCAGATCGCCAGCCTGATCTCGGAAGGTGTCTTCACCAAATATCCGCAGCTCAAGGCGGTTGCGATCGAGTCCGGCGTGACCTGGGTGCCGCCGCTAATGTGGCGCATGTCCAAGGACTGGCGCGGCGCGCGCATCGAGGTGCCATGGGTCAAGGACGCCCCGGCCGACATCATCCGCCGCCATGTGCGCATGACCACGCAGCCGTTCGACCTGCCGGATGACCCGGCCGAGGTGCCGAAGGCGCTCGATCACCTGCTGAGCGACGAGATGCTGCTGTTCTCGTCGGACTACCCGCACTGGAACTTCGAGGGCCTGGATGTATTGCCGGAAGGCATTCCGGATGCGACGCTGGCAAAGCTGCTGCGCGACAACATCCTCGCCGCCTATCCGAGACTTGGAGGCTGACCATGGAATCGTCCGTACTTGAGCGCACCGAAGACAAGGCGGAAACGCTGGGCGTCGTGGACTGTGACGTCCACCCGGCCTTCAGCCGTCCCGACCAGCTCAGCGACTACCTGCCGGAGCGCTGGAAGCAGCATGTGCGAGACTACGCGATCCGCAGCGCCAATCCGCTGCTGGGCACGCTGCCCTATCCGCGCCTGACGCCGGGCAACGGCATGCGCCGTGACTCCTGGCCGCCGGCGGGCGGTCCTCCGGCTTCCGACCTCGATTTCCTGCGCGAGCAGCTGCTCGAGCAGTGCAATATCGAGATCGGCATCCTGCAGCCGCTCGCTGCGGGCAGTGTCGCCTTCAACATGGAGCTGGGTGCAGCCCTCTGCAGCGCCCTGAACGACTGGCAGATCGACAAGTTCGCCGGTCCCGAGCCGCGGCTGCGTGCATCGATCTGCATCCCGCAGGAGGATGCGAAGGAAGCCGTCGCCGAGATCGACAAGCGCGTCACCGACCGCCGTTTCGTGCAGATCGCGATGCCGCCGCGCACCATCGAGCCGGCCGGGCGCAAGCGCTACTGGCCGATCTACGAGGCTGCCGAGCACTACGGCCTGCCGATCGGCCTGCACACCAGCGCGTTCGGCTATCGCCCGAACACGCCGTCTGGCTGGACTTCGTTTTATCTCGAGGAGCACTTCGCTGCCTCGAACAGCCTGCAGACGGTCATGTCCAGCATGATTCTGGAAGGGGTGTTCGAGCAGTTCCCGAAGCTGAAGATCGTTCTCGTCGAGGGCGGCTTCTCGTGGCTGCCGTCGCTGTTCTGGCGCATGGACCGCGAGTGGAAGCGCATGCGCAGCGAAGTCCCGCATGTGAAGCGCAAGCCGTCGGAATATGCGGCCGAGAACTTCTGGTACACGACCCAGCCGATCGAGGAGCCGGAGAAGAACACGCACCTTCTTGACATCCTGCGCTGGATCGGCCCGGACCGGCTGATGTTCTCGACCGACTACCCGCACTGGGACTTTGACGATCCGCGCTATGCCTTCAAGGTCCCGCTGACGCCGGCCGAGAAGAACGCGATCTTCCGTGACAACGCGATGAAGCTGTTCCGACTGCAATGACGAGCGCACAGGCAGAAGTAAAGGCGCGTCCGAAGCGCGAAGCATCGCGCCATGTGGTCGCCCGCGTCGATGAAATTGCCGAGGGCAAGTCGAAACTCGTCAACGTCGAGGGTCGCGCCATCGCGATCTTCAACGTCAAGGGCGAGTATCTGGCGATCGCCAACCGTTGCCCGCATGAGGGCGCGGATCTGTGCCGCGGCAGCGTCGTTCCGCTGATCGAATCCGATACGCCGGGCGTGGTGCGCCTATCGCGCCACGGCGAGCTGGTGCGCTGCCCGTGGCACGGCTGGGAGTTCGACCTTCGCACCGGAAAATCCTGGTGCGATCCGTCGCGCACGCGCGTGAAAAGTTATGACGTGAAGGTGGAGCGCGGTGCGGCACTGGTTGAGGGGCCGTATCAGACCGAGGTCTACAAGATTTCGGTCGAAGACGAGTATCTGGTGCTGGAACTTTAGCCGCGTTCCGGCGTTGGTGATGCAGCCGGGTCTGGCAACGGGCCCGGCTTTTTCACGCCTCTGATGCACACACCAGAGGGCAGCCCCAAAGCCGGTCTCGGGCACTTAAGTAAAATTTTACCTTATCTGCTGTCTCATGAAGCTGAACGCAAGGTAACCGGAACAATTCAACCGGCTGGGACTTTTCGCATTGCAACTACGGAATGGAAAACATGAACCATACGAAGGCAATGACCAGCGGCAAAGGGGGGTTGCCTGAGATGATCCGTAAGGAGCTTGGCGCGGATACGAACCGCCGCTTTCTTGCAAAGTATCAGGATTTCAGGCCAATCACCGAGACGTCAGAGAAGTTCTGCAATCTTCTCAAGCGGCTTGATCTCGCCGAGACCGCTACGCGCAAATCCCGCGATTGACATCGACAGGCGATGGCTGACCGGGTGCGGGTGAACGCGTCCGGTCGCCACGTTTGAAACATTATGCCGCGCTGGCAGCCGACGGGCGAGCCGGACGGGCAGGGCCCTTGCGCTTGGGAGCCGGCAGGAGGCCTTCGCGCTGTGCCTGCTTGCGGGCGAGCTTACGCGCACGGCGCACGGCTTCCGCCTTTTCGCGAACGCGCTTTTCCGACGGCTTTTCATAGGAGCGGCGCGCCTTCATCTCGCGGAAGACGCCTTCGCGCTGCAGCTTCTTCTTCAGAGCGCGCAGCGCCTGGTCGACATTGTTGTCACGTACGATGACCTGCAAAATCAAATCCTACAGTTACGGGTTCGCCCGGCATGTACATCTGACATGGAGGACATGGATTGGATCGCAATCGGCGATCCGGCGGTATGACGCTCGTCACGAATTCAGGGAAGGGATCGGAAAGTGGTCCGGACCCGACAGCGTCTTGGATGAGATGGATATAAACCCGCTGGCCGCGGATGCAACCCTTGGACGGCGAAAAGCCTCAGGCAAGCGCCTTCCGTCGCCAGGAAAATCCCGTTGCGGCAGCCTCGGCGCGCGCTGCCGGTTGGTAACGCTGGGCAATCCCGCCAACCCGGCCTTCCTCCAGCCGCTTCAACGCCGTCTCGTTGCTGACCTCGAACTCGGAAAAGCCGGTGCGCAGCATCAGCGGGATCTGGTCGATGAGGACCTCGCCTGAGGCGCGGATCGCGCCCTTGTAGCCGTGCCGCGTGCGCAGGAGCTGTGCCTTCGAATAGCTGCGCCCGTCGTTGAAGGCCGGGAAGCCGAGCGAAACGAGCGGCAGGGTGGCAAGGAACGGCACAATCGCCGCGATCTGCTCGCCAGGCTCGAGATGAACGCCGAGCCGCGCTGCATTTTCCGTCCGTGTCGTCTCGTCGAGCGCAAGGAACGCTGCGAGCGGCAGGATCACGCCGAGATTGCCGGCAAGCGCCTGCGCATCCTCCGCGCGGATCCACTGGTCGTCGCGAAATCCTTCCTCGGTCCAGAGGCGGATTGCGGGCGCGTCTGTTTCGCTCATCGGGTCGTTTCCTGAAGGTCTTTTGTGGCGAGCGAGCGGTTCAGCCCGCCAAGATGGATGCCGCATTCGGTTTTGGCCTGCCCGGCCCAGCGGCCTGAGCGCGGGTCTTCCCCCGCTCTGGTCGGCTGGGTGCAGGGAAAGCAGCCGATCGAGAAATAGCCGAATGCAACCAGCGGATTCGGGCGCAGTTCATGCTGTTCCATGTAGGCGACCAGCATGTCTGCGTTCCACCCGGCCAGCGGGTTGACGCGCACCCGCGGCTCGACCGTCTCGAACACGGGCATCGCCGCGCGCGTTCCCGCCTGGAAGCGCTTGCGGCCTGTGAACCAGGCACGATAGGGCGCGACGCCCCGCGCCATCGGCTCGACCTTGCGGATCGCGCAGCAGCCCTCGACGTCGTTTTTATGCAGGTCGCCCGTTCGGTCAGCGCTGGCGAGCGCCGCTTCTTCCGGAGAGACGATTACGAGGTTGGTAAGCCCGAGATCGGCGATCAGATCGTCGCGGTAGCGCAGCGTTTCCTCGAAATGCTTTCCGGTATCGAGAAAGACGACCGGCAGGTTGCGGTCAATTGCGGAAATCATGTGCAGCAGGACGGCCGAATCCGCGCCGAACGAGGACACAACCGCCACCTCGTCCGCGCCGAATTCTTCGAGCGTCGCCGCAATGATTGTCTGCGGTTCGGCAGTGCCAAACCGTTCGTTCAGGGCAGCAGCGCGGGTCGCCGCGTCAGGCTGCCCTGGCTTCGGCGCCATAGAGGGCCTCCTTGAACGGCTGGGGCCCGAGCCGGCGATAGGCCTGCAGGAAGGTCTCGGACGGGTCCTGCCGCCAGGCAAGATAGGTCTCGACGATCGTTTCGATCGCCGGCCCGATCTCCTCGGCGCTGAAGCCGCGGCCGACGATCTCGCCGATCGAGGTGTTTTCGTCCGCCGAGCCCCCGAGCGTCACCTGATAGAGCTCGGAGCCCTTCTTCTCGACGCCAAGGATGCCGATGTGGCCGACATGGTGATGGCCGCAGGCGTTGATGCAGCCCGAGATCTTCACCCTCAGCTCACCAATGTTCTCCTGCCGCTCCAGCGAGGCGAAGCGTTGGGAAAGATCCTGCGCGACCGAAATCGAACGCGCGGTGGCAAGCGCGCAGTAGTCGAGGCCGGGGCAGGAAATGATGTCGGTGATGAGACCGGCATTCGGCGTCTCCAGCCCGAACTCGACCAGCCGGTCATATACGGCCTTGAGGTCAGCGCGCGCCACATGGGGCAGGATCAGGTTCTGCTCGTGACTGACGCGGATCTCGTCGAAGGCGTAGCGCTCCGCCAGTTCCGCAACCGCGTCCATCTGCTCGGCGGTGGCGTCGCCCGGCGCCTCCCCGGTGCCCTTGAGCGAGATGGTGACGGCGGCATAATCCGGGTTGCGATGGGTGGTGACGTTGCGCTTCAGCCAGGCCGCCAAGCTGCGGCTGTCGGCCTGCGCCTCGCGCAGCGCCGCATCGCCTTCCGGCCGCGCTGGCAGGGCAGGGGGAGCAAAGTAGGCCTGGATGGCGCGGATGTCGTCTTCCGGCAGTGTCAGTTCGCCATCCTTCAGCGCCTCGAACTCCTGTTCGATCCAGCCGGTCAGCTGCTCTGTGCCGGTCTCGTGGACGAGGATCTTGATGCGCGCCTTGTACTTGTTGTCGCGGCGGCCGTGCAGGTTGTAGACGCGCAGGATCGCCGTCACATAGGCAAGCAGGTCCTTCTCCGGCAGGAAGTCGCGGATCTTCTTGGCGATCATCGGTGTGCGGCCCTGACCGCCGCCGACATAGACCGCAAAGCCGAGTTCACCCGCGTCGTTGCGCTTCAGGTGCAGGCCGATGTCGTGCGTCTGGATCGCTGCGCGGTCGCGCGCAGCGCCCGTCACCGCGATCTTGAACTTGCGCGGCAGGTAGGAAAATTCGGGATGCACCGAAGACCACTGCCGCAGGATCTCGGCATAGGGGCGCGGGTCGGCGACCTCATCGGCCGCCGCGCCGGCGAAGTGATCGGCCGTCACGTTGCGGATGCAGTTGCCGGACGTCTGCAGCGCGTGCATCTCGACCGTCGCCAGCTCATCCAGGATCGCTGGTATGTCCGACAGCGCCGGCCAGTTGAACTGGATGTTCTGGCGCGTGGTAAAATGGCCGTAGCCCTTGTCGTRGGBGCGCGCAATGTGCGCCAGCATCCGCAGCTGCCGGCTGTTCAGCGTCCCGTAGGGGATCGCGACGCGCAGCATATAGGCGTGGAGCTGGAGATAGACGCCGTTCATCAGCCGCAGCGGCTTGAACTGGTCTTCCGTAATCTCGCCCGCCAGCCGGCGCTCGACCTGGTCGCGGAACTCGGCGACGCGCGCCCTTACGAAATCGTGGTCGAACTCATCATACCGGTACATGCGGGCGGTTCCCTGAACTCAGCTTGCACTCAGGCTGCGACGGCGATGAAGCGCTCGGCCTGCTTGCCTAGGTCGCGGCGGTTGGTCGGACCGGCGGCGCGGATGCGCTCGCGCAGGCGCACCGGGCGCACCACGCCGTCGACGAGTTCGACATCGATCAGGTTGACGTCGACGACCTCGTTCTTACAGAGCGCAGCCTTGCCCGCGCGGATCAGCTTTTCCTCGGTTGCCTCGTCGAGCGCGATCTCCGCGCCCTGGATCGTCGGGGTCCATGAATGGTCTGCGGCAAGCCAGACGGCTTCGCCATTGGTAAGGCGGTTCGCAGTCAGAACTTTCATCGCATCGTCCTTTCAAGGTTGCTGTGGGCGCTGTCGCGCCGGGCAATCGGTTCCGAGTTGCGGAAGTTGGCGCCGGCGACGGCATCGCCGATGATCGTCATCACCGGGCCGGTCAGGTCCTCGCGGCTCTCGAGGCCGGGAAGGTCGGCAAGCGTGCCGTGGAACAGGCGGCGGTGGGGCAGGCTCGCATTCTCGACGACGGCAACCGCCGTGTCAGGCGAAAGCCCTGCGTCGGCAAGGTACTGGGCCACTTCGGCCGCGTTGGAGCGCCCCATATAGACGACGACAGTCGCGCCATCGATCGCAAGTTTTGCCCAGTCCGGCAGCGCGCCGCCCTTGAGGTCATGACCGGTGGTGAACACCATCGACGAGGCAACGCCGCGCAGCGTCAGCGGCAGGTCGAAATCGGCGGCGGCGGCAAAGGCAGCGGTCACGCCCGGCACCACCTCGTAGGAGATGCCTGCCTCGCGCAGCGCCGCCATTTCTTCGCCCGCACGGCCGAACACCAGCGGATCGCCGGACTTCAGCCGCACCACGCGCTTGCCCTTGCGGCCGAGCTCGACCAGCAGCTCGTTGATCTCGTTCTGGCTCTTCGAGTGGCAGCCCTTGCGCTTGCCGGCATAAATGCGCTCGGCATCCCGGCGCCCGAGTGCAACGACCGCTTCCGGCACCAGCGCGTCATGCACGATGACGTCCGCTTCCATCAGCAGGCGGTGCGCACGCAGGGTAATCAGGTCTTCGGAGCCCGGACCGGCGCCAACCAGCACAACATGGCCCTTTTCCGGCGCGCCAGAAAGCAGCCGCTCGGCGGCGCGACTGGCTGCCTCGTCGTCCCCGGCGGTGACGGCACGTGCCGGCTCACCTTCGAAGAACGACTTCCAGAAGTCGCGGCGCGCGGCCCCGCGCGGCACGATCCGCTCGACGGCATCGCGCCAGGACGCGGCAAGCTGAGCCAGCCTGCCGAGTGCCGGTGGGAGAATGCGATCGATGCGCGAGCGGATGATCTGGGCAAGCACGGGACCCGCACCCTCGGTGCCGATGGCGATTGCCACCGGCGCGCGGTTGATGAGGGCCGGGGTGAAGAAGTCGCAAAGTTCCGGCCGGTCGACAGCATTGACCGGAATGTTCGCTGCGCGGGCGTCGGCGGCCACGCGCGCGTCGAGTTGCGCCCCGCCGCTGGCAGCAAACACCAGCGCGACGCCGAACAGGTGCGAGGTGCGGTAGCTTTCGCGGATAATCTCGACACCGTTCTCGCCCGCCCATGCTTCCAGCGCCGGTTCCGGATTTTTAGCAACGATCTTGAGCTCCGCTGAGCTCTGGGCGATCAGGCGTGCCTTCGCCAGCGCCTCGTCGCCTTCGCCGACGATGACCACGGCTTCACCTTCAACCCGCATGAAGATCGGGAAGGTGTTGAGCCGTTGAACTTGCGGCAAGGAATTGAGGGCACGAAGGGACATGCCCGAATACTCGCCGTTGCGGAAGAAAATCTGAAGGAACCTTCTCGCGCCACTTCATGAAAGGGGAAATCGCTTTTCTTAGATTCCGCTAAATGCCGAAAAATGAGTGCACGACTTCGCCTAAGTTAAGCCGGAACATCCGGTGGAGGCCGGAGTTCAACTTCGAAAGACCTTCAGCAACGAGAGGAGCGGAACATGCCTGCTATTCGTCTTGAACGCGACGCCTGGGTGGTGGTGGCCGATGGGGAGAAGGCACTTTTCCTGCGCAACGAAGGTGATGTCAGGAAGCCCGACCTTCAGGTGTTCCGCGAGCTGGTCGAGGTCAATCCGCCGACCCGCGAGCAGGGTGCGGCTCAGCCCGGCCGCTTCAGCGGCGGCGCGAGCGCCCACCGCAGCGCGCTGGAGGAAACCGACTGGCAGCGCATCGGCAAGGAGCGTTTTGCCAAGCAGATTTCCGAGCGCCTCTACAAGTCCGCGCATCGCGGCGACTATGACAAGCTGGTGATCGTCGCGCCTCCGCTCGTTCTCGGCGAAATTCGCAAGGAGATGCACAAGGTGGTGGCGGAAAGGCTCATCGGCGAGGTGCCGAAGACCCTTACCAACCACACCATCGAGGGTATCGAGAAGCTCTTGTCGGAAGACTGGTGATCTTCGCCGTCAGACGTGCTGGCCGCCGTTGATGTGGATCTCGGCGCCGGTCACGTAGGACGCCTGCTGCGAGCAGAGGAAGTAGATGATGTCGGCGACTTCGCTGGTCGAACCCAGCCGCCGCATCGGAATCGTCTCAACAATCTTTTCCGTGCCGGGCGACAGGATCGAAGTGTCGATCTCGCCTGGCGCGATCGCGTTGACGCGGATGCCGTGCGGGCCGAAGTCGGCGGCCATCTCGCGCGTCAGCGACGACAGCGCCGCCTTCGACGTCGCATAGGCCGTGCCGGCGAAGGGGTGCACGCGCCCGCCGGCAATGGACGAGACGTTCACCACGGAGCCCTTGGCGTTGGCCAGTTCCTTGAACAGGCCGCGCGCCAGCATGATCGGCGCGAAGAAATTGACCTGGAAGACGTCGCGCCAGACATGCATCGGCGTCTCGATCGAGTTCATGCGCTTGCCGCCCTCGAGCTTTGGCGAGATCGCCGCATTGTTGACGAGCGCGTCGAGCGCGCTGCCGTCCTTCATCAGCCGGTGGCGGATTTCCGCAACCGCCGCGCCGACGTCCTCCGGGTCCGAGAGGTCCACCTTGATGTGGTCCTCGGGACCGGACGGCCAAGGGCAGTTTTCGGCAAACGGCTGGCGCGAGCAGGTGATGACGCGCCAGCCCTCGCGCGAGAAGCGCTTGACGGTTGCGTGTCCGATGCCCCGGCTCGCGCCGGTCAGTACGATCGTTTTCCTGCGAGTCTCTTCAGCCATGTTCGGATCTCCCGCGAGCTATGTAGCCGAGGCGGACCATTTAGGCGAGAGCGGCAAAACGTCAGTTTCCGAGGATGATGTCCATGATCGAGCCGATCCGCCCGCCGCCCTGCGCCGCTGGCTGGACCGAACCGGTGGGTGCGGTGGCAACGTTTCCGCCATCCGACGACTGGCTCAGCACACTCTCGATGTCGGACAGCACCCGGCCGTTCCAGCCGCCCGGCAGCTGTGCCACCGGCACGCCCTCATGCGCGGCGGTCATGAAGTCGTGCCAGGCTTGCGCCGGCAGCTGGCCGCCGGTCAGTCCCTTGGTCGGGCTGCCGTCGTCATTGCCGAGCCACACGCCGGTCGTCAGGTTCGCCGTGAAGCCGACGAACCATGCGTCACGCGAATTCTGCGACGTGCCAGTCTTGCCAGCCGCCGGCCAGCCGAAGGCGGCGCGCTTGGCCGTGCCTTCCTTCACGGCGCCGGCCATCATTGAGTTCATCATGCCAATGATCTCGGCGCGGGCAACGCGCGGGCCCATCGACGCCTTGTGCTCGTAGAGCACCTCGCCCTTCGCCGTCTTGATGCGGCGCACGAAGTGGATTTCAGGGCGGAAGCCGCCATTCGAAAACGGCACATAGGCGGACGTAAGTTCGAGCGGCGTCACTTCCGAGGTGCCGAGCGCGATGGAAAGATTCGGCTCGAGGTTGGACTGGATGCCCATGCGCCAGGCCGTCTCAACGATCGCCGCCGGGCCGACCTGCTGCGCGAGCTGCGCCGCAACCGAGTTCACCGACCGCGCCAGCGCTGTCGAGAGCGGGATCTGGCCGTAGTACTTGTCGTTGAAGTTCTTCGGTGCCCATTTGCCGATCTTGATCGGCGCGTCGTTGACGATCGTGTCCGGGAAGTAACCATTTTCGAGCGCCGCCATGTAGACGAACGGCTTGAAGGCCGAGCCCGGCTGGCGCTTGGCTTCCGAGGCGCGGTCGAATTGGCTGGTCGCGTAGTCGTAGCCGCCGACCATGGCGCGCACGGCACCGCTCGCGTCGATCGAGACCAGCGCGCCCTGGCTTACATTGTGCTTCTTGCCCTCCGCATCGATCACGTTGCGGATCGCGCCTTCGGCAAAGGTCTGCAGCACCAGGTCAACCGTTGTCTCGACGACGATGTCGGTGCGCACTTCGCCGATCAGCTCCGGCAGCTCCTCCATGATCCGGTCGGCGACGTAGTTTTCGGAACCTGTCCAGAAGGCGGGCGCGCGCACGGCTGGCGCGTTCATCGCCAGCTGCAGCTCGGCATCGCCGATCATGTTTTCCTCGCGCATTGCGGCGAGCACCAGCTTGGCGCGCTTTTCCGCCGCTTGCGGGTCGCGCGCGGGCGACAGGCGCGACGGCGCCTTGAGCAGGCCAGCAAGGAGAGCGGCTTCGGAGAGCGAGACGTCACGCGCGGATTTGCTGAAATAGCGCCGCGAGGCAGCCTCGACGCCATAGGAACCCGAGCCGAAATAGACCCGGTTGAGATACATTTCGAGGATCTGGTCCTTGGTGTAGGTGCGCTCCAGCCAGAAGGCCATCAGCACTTCCTGCACCTTGCGCTCGATGGTGCGCTCAGGTTTCAGGAACAGGTTCTTCGCCAGCTGTTGGGTCAGCGTCGATCCGCCCTGGCCAAGCCTGCGGTCAACGATGTTGGACACGAACGCGCGGGCAAGGCCGATGGGGTCGACGCCGAAATGCGAGTAGAACCGGCGATCCTCGATGGCGATCACCGCTTGCGGGATGAACGGCGACATTTCGTGCAGGCCGATTTCCTCGCCGCCGGTCATGCCGCGATTGGCGACCAGCTGGCCGTTCATATCGATGATTCGTACGTTCGGCGGTCGGTCCGGGATCGACCAGGTGGTCGCGGCCGGCATCTTCGCGCCGATATAGGCGACGAGGCCGACGCCCGCGATGCCGGCCCAAAGGCACAGCACCATCGACCAGTAGGCGGCGGTCTTCAGGAAACCGAAGAAGCCGCGCCGTTTCTTGCGGCCGCGTCCGCCCTTGCGCGCCGTTCCCGCCGGTTCGCGGCGGGAAGAAGCCTTTGAACTGCCGGATTTTGACCTGGGCTGCGTCGGCACGACCCGGTCTTCCTCGCTCACGAAGAAGCCGCTTTTCGGTTCATCCGCCCCGAAAGCGTCGAAGCTCGGTTCGATTCGTGCAGGTTTCTTACGGTTGGCCATCCGCCCCGGTATCCAAAACGACCCTAGAGTCGGTCGCACTGGAACCTAATCCGGGCATTTTAATGGGCAGTTAAGCCTGTCCTTGCATACATTGTTCGATATTTGTTGACAGACTGTTGACTGAAAAAATGAAGATGATGTAGAAGGTAGTTCTCAGGCAACGAACCTCGCCGATCCCTTGGGTAAGGCGGGGTTCATTGCGTTTGGGCGGCTGTCATTCCGCCGGGGCAATCCGCAGGATCATCCCGTTGTCCTCGTCCGTCGCCACGTAGATCGCTCCATCCGGTCCCTCCGCCACGTCGCGGATGCGGAAATCGAGATCCTCCAGCAGCCGCTCCTCGTGCGTGACCTTCTCGCCGTCGAGTTCGAGCCGCACCAGCGCTGTCGAGGCGAGGCCGCCGACGAACAGATTGCCCTGCCATTTCGGGAAGGCGTCGCCGCCGTAGAAGATCATGCCCGATGGCGCGATCACCGGCGTCCATTGGTAGATTGGATCTTCCATGCCGGGCGCCGAGGTGCCCTCGCCAATCCGCGGCCCGTAATATTCGCGGCCGAAGGTGACGACCGGCCAGCCATAGTTCGCGCCCGGTCGGATGATGTTGAGCTCGTCGCCGCCGCGCGGCCCGTGCTCGATCTCCCACAGCACGCCGGTTTCCGGATGCAGCGCTGCCGCCTGCGAATTGCGGATGCCGTAGGCGTAGATCTCCGGCAGCGCGTCGCTGCGTCCGACGAACGGGTTGTCGTCAGGCACGCTGCCGTCGGGATTGATGCGCGCGATGGTGCCTAGGTGCGTCGTCAGGTCTTGCGCGTGGTCGCGAAACTGCCGGTCGCTGCGCTCGCCCATCGTCACGTACAGGTGTCCTTCATTGTCGAACACCAGCCGCGAGCCGAAATGCGCGGTGCTCTCCACCTTCGGCTGCTGCGAGAAAATGACCTCGACGTTCTCGAGCGCGGTGCGGTCTTCGCTGAGCCGCCCGCGCGCGACCGCGGTGCTGTTGCCGCCTTCGCCTGCTTCCGCAAAGCTCAGATAGACCAGCCGGTTGCTGCCGAAATCGGGATCGAGCGCAACGTCCAGCAGGCCGCCCTGGCCGCGCGCGTCAACTTGCGGCGTGCCGCTGATCGGCTCGGACTTCGACCCGTCCGCCTTCACGACCCGCAGATTACCCGGCCGCTCGGTGACCAGCATGTCGCCATCGGGGAGGAACGCGATCGCCCACGGATGGTCGAGCCCTTCCGTCACCACCGTGACGAGGATCGCGCCCTTTTCCGTGTCAAACTGGTTTTCCTGTGCGAATGCCGCGCCGCCGGCTCCAACCAGCGCCGCGACTGCGGCCACGCTTGCCTTGAGGATTGATCGAACCATTCCGCTTCCTTCCCTTGTTGGATAGTAGCGAAAGGAAGGAAGCGTGCTATCGATCCGGCGCTCACAAATTTGTGTCCGCCAGGACGTTCGTCCCTCAGGCGGCCTCGACTTCAGCCTTGCCCCCGATCTCCTCGAGCGCCTCGTCGATCGACGGGTAGAACTCGACCAGCGGCTGGCGCACGCCATTGGCGATCAGCAGCCGGCGGACGTTCGCCGACGCGCCGGTGATGATGACGCGCACGTCCTTCTTATGCGCCTTGCGCACCGCGCCCTCGACCACGTTCGCCGCCGTCGAGTCGATCAGCGGCGCGCCGCTGAAGTCGAGGATGAAGTTCCTGCGCTGGTCGGCGATGCGGTCGAGCACGGAGCTCACCATCGACGCGGTGCCGAAGAAGAACGCGCCCGAGATGCGGTAGATGACCGTGTTCGGGTCGTCCGCTTCATGCGGGTCGTAAGGCTTCCTGCGGCCGTTGGTGCTGTCCGGCTTGTCCTCCTCGACCGAGACGGCGGTCGACATGCGGTGGATGAAGAGCAGCGCGCCGAGCACGAAGCCGACGACGATGCCTTCGGTGAGGTCGCGGAAGACCACCAGCAGGAAGGTCACGGCGAGCACCACCGCATCGCCCCAGGAGGACTGCACCAGCGCCTTGATCGCCTCGCGCTCGATCATGTTGAGCGAGACGACGACCAGCACGCCGGCAAGGGCCGCCAGCGGAATGTGCGCGGCAAGCGGTGCCGCCACCAGCATGAAGCAGAGCAGGAACGCCGAGTGCAGCATGCCCGAGATAGGGCCGCGCGCGCCGGCACGCACATTGGTTGCCGTGCGGGCGATGGTGCCGGTGACCGGCACGCCGCCGAACAGCGCCGAGCCGATATTGGCGACGCCCTGCGCCACCAGTTCGCAGTTCGAGCGATGGCGCCGCCCGCTCATGCCGTCGGCCACGACCGCCGACAGCAGCGATTCGATCGCGCCGAGCAGGGCAAAGGCGATCGCGTCGGGCAGCACGGCCTGGATCTTTTCGAGCGAGATCGCCGGGATATGCGGCGCCGGCAGGGTGCGAGGAATGCCGCCGAAGCGCGTGCCGATCGTCTCGACGCCAAGGCCGAGGAGCGGCACTGCCGCCGCCGTGACCGCAACGGCGATCAGCAGGCCCGGCCAGGTCGGCTTCCACTTCTTCAGGCCAAGGATGATGCCGATCGTCGCGATCGCGATGCCGACCGCGGCGGGCGTCACCGTATTGGCCGCGCCCACCAGCGCTTCGAGCTTCGGCAGGAATTCCGCGGGCTCCGGGCCGTCCAGCGTCAGGCCGAACAGGTCGCGCAGCTGGCTCGACAGAATGATGATGCCAATGCCGGCGGTAAAGCCGATCGTCACCGGATAGGGGATGAACTTGATGTAGGTGCCGAGCCTGAGATACCCGATCGCCAGCAGGAAGAAGCCGGCCATGAAAGTCGCGAGCAGCATGCCGTCGAGACCCTGGCGATGCACGCACGAGGCCACCAGCACGATGAAGGCGCCGGCAGGGCCGCCAATCTGGAAGCGGCTGCCGCCCAGCAGCGAGACGAGGAAGCCGCCGACGATGGCGGTGTAAAGGCCCCGGTCGGGCGAGACGCCGGAGGCGATGGCGATCGCCATCGACAGGGGCAGGGCGACGATGGCGACGGTCAGACCCGCCAGCGCGTCGTCGCGGAGGGCGGAAAGGCCGTAGCCCTCGCGCAGCACCGTGACCAGCTTGGGAGTAAACAAATCGCGGAAACTCGCGGCTGGCGTCATTTGTCCTGCGCGACTGTCTTGCGTCATTTTATCGAAGGCTCCTTCAACCGGACGCCGCGTCCTCCGGCGTCGCTCGTCTGGTTCTCGCCGATGAGCTGGATGCCGGCGCGGTCGAGCGCCTCGATCACCTTCATCAGCGTGTCGACATTTGCCCGGACCACCCCGTCGCTCGCTTCCATCCGCTGGATCGTCGGCAGGGACACGCCTGCCATCTCGGCCAGGGTCTTCTGGTCGATCTGGGCAAGGGCCCTCGCGGCGCGCATCTGGGTGGAAGTGATCAAAACAAATGTCCTGCAACTCATTTATGATGTTTCATACATAAGTATGCGCGCTTCACATGTAAAGGGACATGTCCCCATAGCTGCTCCCTCGGAAACGGAAGCGAAACGAATTGCCGCTACGTAATGGTCATGGCTATCGTGATGCGCCCCAGCCAGTCGCTGCGGCTCTGGCAGCAGGTGATGCTGGCGGAGGTGAGGGGAGATTTTCACGACCTGACGATGCGCCAGATGGCGATCCTGCTCACCATCTATCTCGATCCGCCGCCGCACACGGTGCGCTCGCTCGCCGAAAAGCTCAACGTATCGAAGCCGGTCATCACCCGGGCTCTGGACACGATGGGTGCAATGAAGCTTGTCTCGCGTCATCGCGATGAAAAGGACAGGCGCAACGTGCTGATTCGACGTACGGTGGAAGGTGCGCTCTATGTCGAGCGCATCGGCGATGTCATCATCGACAAGGCTGCGGAGCTTCCACTTTGACCTCTCTCGACCGACGACTGAACGCTTTCCGGCCCGACCTTGCCGACGCGCGCCTGAAGGGGCAGGTCGAGGCCAGCCGCTTCGTGGAGGGCCGCCCGATGCAGGTGGCGATACCCGTCCTCGACATCCGCAACGCGCCGCGGCCGGATGCCGGCCAGGACACCCAGCTCCTCCTCGGCGATCGCGTCCGCGTCTTCGAGGAGACCGAAGGCTTCGCCTGGCTGCAGTCGGAGCGCGACGGTTATGTCGGCTATGCCTCCAGCGCCGGCCTTGCCGAGATTTCCGCCGAGCCGACCCATGTCGTCGCCGTCCCGCGAACCTTCTCCTACCGCGAGCCGGACATGAAGAAGCCCGCGACCGGTTGCTATTCGCTCGGCAGCCGCTTTCACGTCGCCGGCACCGCCGAGACCCGCGGCCTCGGATACTGCGTGCTTGCCTCCGGCGAGGCCCTGGTTGCCTCGCATCTGCGCCCGATCGACCACGTATCCAGCGACTTCGTCGCGGTCGCCGCGATGCTCGAACGCACACCCTATCTCTGGGGCGGCACCAGCGCCTTCGGCATTGACTGCTCCGGCCTCGTCCAGCTGTCGATGCGCATGGTGGGCCGCACCGTCCTGCGCGACACCGACATGCAGGCTAGCTCGATCGGCGAGCCCATCGAGATCTGCGACGACCTCAGCGGCCTTCGCCGCGGCGACCTCGTCTTCTGGAAGGGCCACGTCGCCATCTTGGTCGACGAGGAAAACATCATCCACGCCAACGGCCACACCATGTCGGTCGCCCGCGAACCGCTCCGCCAGGCAGTCGACCGCATCGCCTACATTTATGGCAAGCCGACGGGCTTTCGCCGGCCGTAATCTGTTTGCTCCGCTGGTTTGCCGGGGAAGTTCCGGCATGGATCGTCGGCTCGAGGCCGACGATGACGAAGCTGGTACGTATTCGGGCAAACACGACCGTCGCCGAGCCGCGCCGCCGGCGGCGCCGCCCGGACATTTCCTCCTCGTCATCCTCTGCTCAAGGCCGACGATGATGAACCTGGTACGTACTCGTTCAAACACGACTGCCGCAGAGCCGCGCCGCCGCAAAGGTTTTTCGGACACCTCCTCCTCGTCATCCCCGGCCTTGAGCCGGGGATCCAGGCCTGAACGCATCGGCCGCGCGGGGCGGTGCAAACATAGCTGCTGGGCCGTCTCTGAGCGCTGACCGCCGCTGAGACCACAACCATCCCCCAAACGAAAAATCCCTCCCCGTTGCCGGGGAGGGATCAGACTGCTGACAAAGTTCCGCGAGCCTTCAAATCAGGCTTGTTGATTCCGATCCGTTCTCACTTTGAATCTGAGACGTTCCGTGAATCTCGGGCTCCGGAAAGGTGCGTCGAGGGTTTGTCAACAAACTGATCCCTCCCCGTTGCCGGGGAGGGATCTTCATTTTCGCTATCCGCGAGTGGCTTAGGCAGCCAGGTCGCGCAGAACGTACTGCAGGATGCCGCCGTTCTTGTAGTAGTCGAGCTCGTCGAGTGTATCGATGCGGCAGAGCACCGGAACCTCGCGGACGGTACCGTCGGCATAGGTCACCTTGGCCACCATCTTCTGGCGCGGCTTGATGTCCTCGATGCCTTCGATGTCGACAGTCTCGTCGCCCTTCAGGCCAAGCGAAGCCCAGCTCGTGCCCTCTTCGAGGGTGAACGGGATAACGCCCATGCCGACGAGGTTCGAGCGGTGGATGCGCTCGAAGGACTGCGCGATCACGGCGCGGACGCCGAGCAGGTTGGTGCCCTTCGCAGCCCAGTCACGCGACGAGCCGTTGCCGTACTCGACGCCGGCGAAGATGACGAGCGGCACGCCCTCGGCCTTGTAGCGCATGGCGGCGTCGTAGATCGACAGCTCTTCCTTCGACGGATAGTGGATCGTGTAGCCACCTTCCTTGCCGTTTTCGCCGAGCATGTGGTTGCGGATGCGGATGTTGGCGAAGGTGCCGCGCATCATCACCTCATGATTGCCGCGACGCGTGCCGTACTGGTTGAAGTCGGCAACGGCAACGCCGTTATCGGTGAGGTACTTGCCAGCCGGCGAAGCAGCCTTGATCGAACCGGCCGGCGAAATGTGGTCGGTCGTGATCTTGTCGCCGAACAGGCCGAGGATGCGTGCGCCATTGATCGGGGCAACCGCGCCGGCCTGCTTCGGCATGCCGACGAAGTACGGCGGGTTCTGCACGTAGGTCGACTTTGGATCCCACGCATAGGTCTCGCCCGACGGAGCCTGGACCTTCTGCCAGTTCTCGTCGCCCTTGAAGACGTCGGCGTACTTCTTCGCGAAGATGTCGCGGGTCACGTACTGCTCGATGAACTCGTTGATCTCCTGCGAGGTCGGCCAGATGTCCTTCAGGTACACCGGCTGGCCGTCAGCACCCTCGCCGAGCGGCTCGGTGGTCAGGTCCTTGGTGACGGTGCCTGCGAGCGCGTAGGCGACGACGAGCGGCGGCGAAGCGAGGTAGTTCGCCTGGACGTCCGGAGAGACGCGACCCTCGAAGTTGCGGTTGCCCGAGAGCACGGCGCCGGCGATCAGGCCCTTCTCGTTGATGGTCTTCGAGATCGGGGCTGGGAGCGGACCGGAGTTGCCGATGCAGGTGGTGCAGCCGAAGCCGACGAGGTTGAAGCCGATCTGGTCGAGCTCCTTCTGCAGGCCAGCCTTCTCCAGGTACTCGGCAACGACCTGCGAGCCAGGAGCAAGCGAGGTCTTGACCCACGGCTTCTGCTTCAGGCCCACGCGGTTCGCGTTGCGGGCGAGGAGGCCAGCGGCGATCAGCACCGACGGGTTCGAGGTGTTGGTGCACGAGGTGATCGCGGCGATCACGACGTCGCCATGGCCGAGATCGAAGTTCTCGCCCTCAACGGCATAGCGCTTGGCCGTGTCGACCGTCTTCTTGTACTCGTTCTCGAGCGCGACCGCGAAGTTCTTGGCAATGTCCTGCAGCGGAGCGCGGCCTTCCGGACGCTTCGGGCCGGCCATCGACGGAACGACGGTGCCCATGTCGAGCTCGAGCGTGTCGGTGAAGACCGGATCCGGCGTGTCGGCATCGCGCCACATGCCCTGAGCCTTCGAGTAAGCTTCGACGAGCGCGATGCGGTCGGCGGCGCGGCTCGAAGTGGTCAGGTAGCGGATGGTTTCCTTGTCGACCGGGAAGAAGCCGCAGGTCGCGCCGTATTCCGGACCCATGTTGGCGATGGTCGCGCGGTCGGCGAGCGTCATGTTGGACAGGCCCGGGCCGAAGAACTCGACGAACTTGCCGACGACGCCCTTCTTGCGCAGCATCTGGGTGACGGTGAGTACGAGGTCGGTCGCGGTGACGCCTTCCTTCAGGCTGCCGGTCAGGCGGAAGCCGATGACCTCAGGCAGGAGCATGGAGACCGGCTGGCCGAGCATGGCAGCCTCGGCCTCGATGCCGCCGACGCCCCAGCCAAGGACGCCAAGGCCGTTGACCATGGTGGTGTGCGAGTCGGTGCCGACGCAGGTGTCCGGATAGGCGACGGTGACGCCGTCCTCTTCCTTCGTCCAGACGGTCTGGGCGAGGTATTCGAGGTTGACCTGGTGGCAGATGCCGGTGCCGGGCGGCACGACGCGGAAGTTGCGGAACGCCTGCTGGCCCCACTTGAGGAACTTGTAGCGCTCTTCGTTGCGCTGGTACTCGAGTTCCACGTTGCGGGCGAACGACAGCGGGTTGCCGAAGTCATCGACGATGACCGAGTGGTCGATGACGAGGTCGACCGGAACCAGCGGGTTGATCTTCTGCGGATCGCCACCGAGAGCGGCGATGCCGTCGCGCATGGCGGCCAGGTCCACCACTGCCGGAACGCCGGTGAAGTCCTGCATCAGGACGCGAGCCGGACGGTAGGCAATCTCGACCCCGGCGGTACCCTTGTCCACCAGCCAGGCGGCAACGGCCGAGATCGATTCCTTGGTGACGGAGCGGCCGTCTTCGTTGCGAAGCAGGTTCTCCAGCAGAACCTTCATCGAGAAGGGCAGGCGGCTGACGCCTTCCAGGCCGTTCTTCTCGGCTTCGATCAGGCTGAAATAGGTGTACTCCTTGTCGCCCACGGAAAGGGTGCGGCGGCAATTGAAGCTGTCGAGTGAGTTGGACACGTGCGATCCTCAAAAACGTCGTTTGCCGATCGGGTAACGGACGCCTGTGGCATGCTAACACGCGCAAAGGTGCGGGTACGGTCATTTCCGCTGTCCGCTCCCATGCGACCCGGCCGTTCAAGGCGGCGCGCGCGCTGGTTCGGCGCAAATTAGTTTCCGTGCCGACCGCTGGCACGGTTGCCCCGCATATAGAGAAGTTCTTAAAATGATTCTAGTGGATTTGCTGATCCGCAGCGGTTTTGCTGCGTGCCGGAACGAAAGCGGGTGACAATGCGGCTGATCGCCGAAAACCTTTGCGGGGAGCGCGGCGGCGAGCCGGTTTTTTCAGGGATCGACTTCCAGCTGGGCAGCGGCGAGGCCCTCATCGTCACCGGCGCGAACGGCTCCGGCAAGTCGACTTTGCTGCGAATCGTCGCTGGTCTGCTGCCTGCCGCGACAGGGTCGATTCGCCTCGACGGCTGCGATCCGGAAGAGTTTCCCTCCGTCGCTTCCGCCACCCACTATCTCGGCCATGGCAACGCGATGAAGACGGCGCTCACGGTCGAGGAGAATTTGCGCTTCTGGCGCGAGTTCAACGGTTCGCCGCACCTTGCCATCGACGAAGCGCTCGACATGGTCGGCCTGCCCCAGGTGGCGAGCCTTCCTTACGGCTATCTTTCGACTGGGCAGAAGCGCCGCATCTCGATTGCCAAGCTTCTGGTCAGCTACCGGCCGGTCTGGCTGCTCGACGAGCCGACCGCCGGCCTCGACAAGGCGTCCGAACACCAGTTTGCGGCGCTGATGCGGGCCCATCTCGAGGACGGCGGCATCATCGTCGCCGCCACCCACATTCCTCTTGGCCTCGAAGGGGTGATGACCCTGCCGATGACGGAGCGCCACTGATGGCGGCGCGGGCCGGACAGAATGTTCTGGCTGACAGGGGCGGTGCGGGTTCGGAAGTCCGTCTTCGAGCGGTGGTTGGGGAGTTCAATGGTGACGCCAACCTGCGCGGCGAGGCGAGAGGGACGAGCCACATCCTCCAACGCGCCGAAGTGAGGGATGCGAGGCTGACCCCCACCCCTAACCCCTCCCCACAAGGGGGAGGGGAACGTTGGCAATCGCCGGCGTCTGGCTTGGTTTCAGGGTCGTGCGTTAGTCGCTCCCCGACGCGCACGGTTCCTTCGCAGGGACAAATTTCCTCGCGGACACGCCTGACGTCTCAGGATAAGCTCCAAAATCCCCGTCCCCCTTGTGGGGAGGGGTTAGGGGTGGGGGTACGTTTCCCTTCCATTGCCGACCCGCTTCCCCGCTTCGGCCGAAGGGGTAGAAATAGGGATTGTCCGCCCCTGTCCCTCACTGAGCTGAAACCGAAGGGCAAGCCGACTTCTGCCGAATTGGGACCGTCGAATTCCACCCCCACCCCTAACCCCTCCCCACAAGGGGGAGGGGAATGTTGGCAATCGCCGGCGTATGGCGTGGTTTCAGCGTCGCGCGACAGTCGCTCCCCGACGCGTGCTGTTATCTCGCAGGGACAAATTTCCTCACGGACACGCCTGACGTCTCACGACAAACTCCAAAATCCCCCTCCCCCTTGTGGGGAGGGGTTAGGGGTGGGGGTAACCTCTCTCGCGACTTCCGCGCCCTTCCGTAACAAGTACTCGCCGCGTGGGGGCTCGCTCCACATCTCCCATGAACCCGAAACAGTCGGTGTTGGTGTGGCTTCCCAACTCGGGTCCCGATCCCACGTGACACCCGCCCCGCGTTCCGTGCTAGAAGCCCTGCCGCACGCCCGTCACTCCATTCACGTCACTGCGGCCCGACCATGCTAGCGCTTTTCATTCGCGATCTTCGCCTTGGCGTTCGCGCCGGTGGCGGGGCGCTGGTCGGCGTCCTGTTCTTCCTTGCCGTTGTGGCGGTGGTGCCGTTCGGCGTCGGCCCTGACCTTAACCTGCTGGCGCGCATCGGCCCGGCGATCCTGTGGATCGGGGCGCTGCTCGCCTCGCTGCTCGGCCTCGACCGGCTGTTCCAGGCCGACCGCGAGGACGGCTCGCTCGACCTTCTGATCCTTGGCGAAAGCCGGCACATGCTGGCGCTGACCGTGCTGGTCAAATGCCTCGCCCACTGGGTCTCGGCCGTGCTGCCGCTGGTAGTCGCCTCGCCGCTTCTCGGCCTCTTCATGAACATGGAGCCGCTCGGCATCGGTGCGACAACCGTGACGCTCCTTGCCGGAACGCCCGCCATCGCCTTTATCGGCGCGGTGGGTGCGGCGGTCGCGGTGGCGCTGCCGCGCGGCGGCCTGCTCGTATCCGTGCTGGTGCTGCCGCTCGCTATCCCGGTTCTCATCTTCGGCGTCTCGGCCGCCTATGGCGCGGTGAACGACCCCGAGCCGTTCCTGCCGCCCTTCCTGATCCTCTCGGCATTGACGATGTTCTTTGCCGTTCTGGGGCCGGTCGCCGCCGCTTTTGCGCTCAAGTCCAACGTCGACTGAGCCTTGACGCGCGAAAACGTCTCACGCGGGTTTGATCTGCGCCAATTGCGCCAGCGTCGGCCGCGGTTTATCTAGCGCGCATGACCGAGACAGCAGCAAGTTCCGGCCGGTGGATGGATCTGGCCAACCCGACGCGGTTCGTCACGCTGGCCGACCGGCTCGTGCCGTGGCTGGCGGTGCTGTCTGCCGTGGTGCTGGCCGTCGGCATCTGGCTCGCCTTTGCCGCGCCCGAGGACTACCAGCAGGGCATCACCGTGCGCATCATGTACATCCACGTGCCGTTCGCGTGGCTGTCGATGATGTGCTACTCGATCATGGCGCTGTCGTCGCTGGGCACGCTGGTGTGGCGCCATCCGCTCGCCGACGTTTCGGTGAAGTCAGCAGCGCCGATCGGCGCCGTCTTCACGCTGCTTGCGCTTGCTACCGGCTCGATCTGGGGCAAGCCGATGTGGGGCACCTGGTGGGTGTGGGACGCCCGCCTGACCTCCGTCTTCGTGCTCTTTCTTATGTATCTCGGCATCATCGCGCTCACCCGCGCGCTGGATGATCCGGGCCGCAGCGCCCGTGCCGCCGCGATCGTCACGCTGGTCGGCTTCGTCAACATTCCGATCATCAAGTTTTCCGTCGAGTGGTGGAACACGCTGCACCAGCCGGCGTCGGTCATCCGCCTCGACGGCCCGACCATCCATCCGTCGATGCTGTGGCCGCTGTTGATCTGCGCGCTCGGCTTCACGCTGCTGTTCTTCACTCTGCATCTGATGGCCATGCGCACCGAGATCTGGCGCCGCCGCGTCTCGTCGATGCGCAAGATCGCTGCTCGGGAGGCCGGCCGATGAGCGCGCACGCTCTTTATGTTCTGTCGGCCTATGGTGTTTCGGCGATCGGCCTTGCCTTCCTCGCCGCCTGGATCCTGATTGACCAGAGGGCTCGCAAACGTGAGCTCGCCGAGCTCGAGGCCGCGGGCGTGCGCCGCCGCTCAACGAAGGCAGCATCATGAGCGAGCAGGTCGAAAATCCGGGCCGCCGCCGCTGGCTGCTCCTTCTGCCGCTGGCGCTGTTCCTGGCGCTTTCCGGCGTGTTCCTCGTCCAGCTGCTGTCCGGCCGCGACAGCTCGGTCATTCCGTCCGCGCTGATCGGCCGCGAGGCGCCGGTGACGTCGCTGCCCGCGCTCGACGGCATCAACCTGCCGGGCTTCGACCCGGCGCAGTTCGCCGGCAAGGTGACGCTGGTCAATGTCTGGGCCTCATGGTGCGCGCCCTGCCGTCAGGAGCATCCGCTGCTGATGCAGCTCGCCGCCGACGGCCGCTTTGATATTGCCGGCCTCAACTACAAGGACCAGCCGGAGAACGCCCGCCGGTTCCTCAATGAGCTGGGCAATCCCTACACGCTGATCGGCACCGACGATTCCGGCCGCGCCGCGATCGAATGGGGCGTCTACGGCGTGCCGGAGACCTTCCTCGTCGGCAAGGATGGGCGCATCGCCTACAAGCATGTCGGCCCGTTTTCCCCCGAGGTCGTGACGCGCGAGCTGATGCCGCAGATCGAGAAGGCGCTTGCCGCCGGCGCCTCGAGCTAGGTCGCAGCGCCCCCCTTCCGCCTCAATGAATTTGTCCTGCCGGCTGGCGTGAAAATGTGATCGCGGCCCCTGCAAAGGCTTGGAACATCATCTCTTCCTGTCCGTTTGGTGCGCCGAGGGAGGCCCAAAGGAGAAGAAGATGAAAGCCAAGCTTTTCACCTCGGCTGCGGCAGTTGCTCTGTTTGCGATGGCGGGTTCCGCGTTTGCGCAGCAGGCCGTCGTCGCTGCCTCGGACCTCGACGTCAGGGCAGGGCCCGGATCAGAGCATCAGGTCGTCGGCATCATTGCGGCGGAATCCGAAGCAACCGTCCTCGGCTGCGACCGCGTGAGCGGCTGGTGCGAGGTCGAATCCGGCCAGGTCGCCGGCTGGGTCAACTCCGAATATCTCGATGACCTTGGTCCGGACATCTACATCAACGAAGGTCCGGTCGGCAGCATCCAGAACATCGAGCCTGGCGCGCCGGTCATCAGCTACATCGAGTCCAACCGCTACGATCCGGTGCAGGTCGAAACCGAGATCCGCGTCGGCGAAGTTCTTCCGGGCGACGTCGAGCTGCACGCGATCCCCGACTACGAGTATCGCTACGTGTACGTGAACGACCGGCCGGTGCTGGTCGAGCCGGACACGAGGCGCATCGTCTACATCGTCCGGTAGGCCCCTCAAACTGACGGGCGATGTTGGAGCCGTCGGCTGTTTGCAGCCGGCGGTTTTCCATTTTTCTTGACTCCGGTCAGCTTTTCCTGTCTACAGCCTCGAAATTCAGCGACGAGTGACAACTCCGAGCCACCGACCAGGACGGTCTTCGCAGTGAGAAGACAGTGATCCCGGAGGTCAACACCCGGCAGCGCGATGCGCCCCCGGGTGCCCACTGGCTTTGGAGTTTGGCATCCTGCCGCTGAGGTATTACCTCTCTGGCGAGATCATTCGGCAGGGAACGGGAAAAGCGGATGTTTGAATCACTTCAGGAACGCCTCGGATCCATTCTGAACGGCCTTACCGGCCGTGGTGCGCTCTCGGAAGCCGACGTCTCGGCGGCGCTGCGCGAGGTTCGCCGCGCGCTGATCGAGGCTGACGTCGCGCTCGAGGTCGTGCGTTCCTTCACCGATCGCGTCCGCGCCAAGGCGGTCGGTGCCGAGGTCCTGAAGTCGATCAAGCCCGGCCAGATGGTCGTCAAGATCGTCCATGACGAGCTGGTCGAGATGCTGGGCTCCGAGGGCGAGACGATCGACCTTAATGCGCCGGCTCCCGTCGTTATCATGATGGTCGGCCTGCAGGGTTCGGGTAAGACCACCACCTCCGCCAAGATCGCCAAGCGGCTGACCGAGCGCCAGGGCAAGAAGGTCCTGATGGCCTCGCTCGACACCCGCCGTCCGGCCGCCCAGGAGCAGCTGCGCCAGCTCGGCGAGCAGACCGGCGTTTCGACGCTGCCGATCGTCGCCGGCCAATCGCCGGTCGAGATCGCGCACCGCTCGGTGCAGGCCGCGAAGCTCGGCGGCTACGACGTCGTCATCCTCGACACCGCCGGCCGTACCCACATTGACGAGCCACTGATGATCGAGATGGCGGAGATCAAGGCCGCCTCGAACCCGCACGAGATCCTGCTGGTCGCCGACTCGCTGACCGGTCAGGACGCCGTCAACCTCGCCCGCAATTTCGACGAACGCGTCGGCGTCACCGGCCTGGTGCTCACCCGCATGGACGGCGATGGCCGCGGCGGTGCGGCCCTGTCGATGCGCGCCGTCACCGGCAAGCCGGTCAAGCTCATCGGCGTCGGCGAGAAGATGGACGCGCTGGAGGAATTCCATCCCCGGCGTATCGCCGACCGCATCCTCGGCATGGGCGACATCGTCTCGCTGGTCGAGAAGGCGGCCGCCACCCTCGACGCGGAAAAGGCCGCGGCGATGGCCAAGAAGATGCAGTCGGGCAAGTTCGACCTCGACGATCTTCTCGATCAGCTGCGCCAGATGCAGAAAATGGGCGGCATGGGCGGCATCATGGGCCTGATGCCCGGCATGGCTAAGATGAAGGACCAGATTGCCGCCGCTGGCCTCGACGACAAGATGTTTGCGCGCCAGATCGCCATCATTCAGTCGATGACGAAGGAAGAGCGCGCCAATCCGGACCTTCTGAAGCACTCGCGCAAGAAGCGCATCGCCGCCGGTTCCGGCACCGATGCCGCGCAGATCAACAAGCTTCTGAAGATGCACCGCCAGATGGCGGACATGATGAAGGCGATGGGCGGCAAGGGCAAGGGCGGTGGCATGATGCGCGCCGCCATGGGTGGCCTTGCCTCCAAGATGGGCCTTGGCGGCCTGATGGGCGGCGGCATGCCCGACCTTTCGAAGATGGACCCCAAGCAGCTCGAGGCCCTGCAGAAGCAGGCCGAGGCAGCTGGCCTTGGCGCAGGTCTGCCGAAGAGCCTGCCCGGCGGTCTTCCGGGTGGACTTCCCGGCGGCGGCCTTCCGGGTCTGCCTGGTGGATTGAAGCTTCCCGGCCTGCCGGGCGGCGTGAAAAAGAAGTGAGGGGGCAATGACAGAAGACACGGCCAGGTCGCCTTACGAGCAGCTCGCCGAGTACCGCATCTCGATCGACAACATCGATGCGGCGCTCGTCCACATGCTCGCCGAGCGTTTCCGCTGCACCAAGGCAGTGGGCGTGCTCAAGGCCAAGTACGATCTGCCGCCCGCAGATCCGGCCCGTGAAACGCAGCAGATCGCGCGCCTGCGCCAGCTGGCTCAGGACGCGCGTCTCGACCCGGATTTCGCTGAGAAGTTCCTGAACTTCATCATTCGCGAAGTCATCCGCCATCACGAGGCAATTGCCTCGGAGAAGGAATCCCTTTCCTGAATTCAACGGAATGCCTTTAGGCCAGAACATCTAGGAGAAACGAACATGGCACTGAAAATCCGTCTTGCCCGCGCTGGCTCCAAGAAGCGCCCCTACTACCACATCGTCGTTGCCGACCAGCGCGCCCCGCGCGACGGCCGCTTCCTCGAGCAGCTCGGCTCGTGGAACCCGATGCTGCCGAAGGACGGCCAGCGCGTCGTGCTGAACGAAGACCGCATCAAGCACTGGCTGTCGACCGGCGCCCAGCCGACCGACCGCGTCGCCCGCTTCCTGGCTGACGCCGGCCTCGTTGCTCGCGAAGCCCGTAACAACCCGACCAAGGCTATCCCGGGCAAGAAGGCCCAGGAGCGCATCGCTGCTGCAAAGCAGGCCGAGGAAGAGGCTGCCGCCAAGGCTGCCGNTTTTTGTTTTCGGGCGGGGTTTCCTTCTGGCGCCCGATCACGCCCCGTCTGTGGACTCGAACGCGCCTTTTGTCTTCCCGGCGGGTCGGCCTTAGATTTCTTGCCGGAACGTGCACTTCCTCTGCAGAGCCAACCGTCGTAAGGATTTGGGGCTGCGCCCCTTCGCCCGCTCCAGCCTCCTCCGCTTCTGGGTGCGCCTCCCGCGTCTGGAAAGGTTCCGCGCGACCGCAAGCGGAACCCTCTGCTCCTGCCCTGCAACGTCTCCGGCATGGATGGCCGGGTCAAGCCTGGCCATGACGAACGGGAGAGGCGACAGGAAGAGGAGAGCCCTCCTCATCGTCTCCCATTGCGGAACACACGACTCTCGATGCCAACGGCGGGGCGAAGTTATGGATGATGCATTTCCACTTCGTCATGGCCGGGCTTGACCCGGCCATCCGTGCCTGAACGCTGAAGCCGCACCGGCGTTACGGAACGACGTGATGACATTGCCCCGCGGATCCTCCCCCATTTATGGGGGAGGGGGACCATGCGAAGCATGGAGGAGGGGGCGTGCTCGTGCGCCCCCATAACAGTACCATGCGCCGGATCCGCCACCGGCCGCCGCTACAGCCCCGCAAGGATCGTGTTGAGGAAGCCGGAGAGGTTGTCGGTCACGTAGTCGACATCGTCCTCGTGCTCGGGATCCTGCTCCCAGATCTCCGAGAAGGTCGGCTCGAAATTGTTCGGCACGATCAGCACCGTCGTCATGCCGAGCGCCTTGGGGACCGAGAGGTTGCGCGCGAGATCCTCGAACATGACCGCGTTCGGCGCGTCCACCCGGTGGATGCCGAGGAACTTGTCGTAGGGCTCGCGCGCGGGTTTCGGCACGAGGCCGGCCGCGACGATGTCGAAAATGTCGTCGAAATCGTCGAGGATGCCGAGCTGGCGCGCGGTGTTTTCCGCGTGCCGCCGGTCGCCATTGGTGAAGATGAACTTTCGCCCGGGCAGCTGGCGGATCGCCGCGCCCAGCGCCGGGTCCGGCTGCACCCAGGAATAGTCGATGTCGTGCACCTTGTTGAGAAAATCGTCCGGATCGATGCCGTGGCGCGTGATCAGCCCGTTCATCGTCGTGCCGTATTCGCGGTAAAGCTCTTTCTGCACCTTGCGCGCCTCGTCCCGCGGCAGCTGCAACAGCTCGGCCACATAGGCCGTCATCTTCACGTCGATCTGCGCGAACAGGTTCGTGTGATGCGGGTAGAGCGTGTTGTCGAGGTCGAACACCCAGTCGGTGACATGGGCGAAGCGGGCGGGATCGGGTGCGTTTGTCATGGCCACTGCCTAGCCCATCTGTGGCCCGGAATGAAGGCCGCTGCCGGGCGGCGACAAGGAAATGCGGCCGATCGTTCAAATTTGATCTGTTAGCGAAATCGGCGCGCAACAAGAATCTGGCATTCCGCTGGGGAAGTTCCCGAGAGTGCCGCCGATGTTTTCCCTGCTCGCCCGCGCAGCCATCTTTTCGATCATCGCGACGATGCTCGCTCTGTTCATGATCGTGCGGCTGATTCCGCTCGCGGGCGGCGAGGTCGATTTCAGCGCGGTTCCAGTCAAGATCTTTTGCCCGTTCGTGGTGATCTTCGCCGGCAGCGTCTATTTCCTGCTGCAGAAGCGCAAGCTTCGCCAGGCGATCTCGGACCTCACCTTTGTGCATGCGCAGCTTGCCGAGACGCATGCGGAGCTCGCCGCCGCCTACGCGCAGCTGGCGGAAAAGGCGCGCCACGACGAAATGACGGGCCTCCTCAACCGCGAGACCTTCTTCAAGGCATTCGGCAACACCCGCCGCCGCAGCGATACCGGCGCGCTGCTCATCGTCGACGCCGACAATTTCAAGTACATCAACGACACCCACGGCCATCAGCAGGGCGACGTCGCACTCCTCCTGATCGCCGACGCGATCCGCCGCTCGGTGCGCGAAAACGATATTGTCGGCCGCATTGGCGGCGAGGAGTTCGCCGCCTTCCTGCCGGGCGCGAGCGTCGAGGATGCGATGCTGGTTGCCGAGCGCATGCGCATTGCCGTCGAGGAACTGCGGTTCCATCCGGGCGAGGGCAAATACCTGCCGCTGTCGGTCAGCATCGGCGCGACGCGGTTCCGCCCGAACGTGGCGCTGGCAGAGATGATGCGCGAGGCGGACATTCGCCTCTACGAGGCCAAGCGTCGGGGCCGCAATCGTGTCGTCTTCGATATCGTCCGCGAGGCTGCCTGAGCGACGAGGCTTGTCAGGAGAGCCTTAAAGCGCCTAAGTCGCTTCACCGACTGGGGGCGACATGGAACTCTGGATACCCATCACCATCGCCGCGGCCTTCCTGCAGAACCTGCGTTCGGCCGCGCAGAAGCACCTCAAGGCCGTCATGGGCACGACCGGGGCGACCTTTGTGCGCTTCGGCTTCGGTGTTCCGTTTGCCTGCCTCTATCTCTGGCTGCTCGCGACGGTCGGCGGCTATGATGTTCCATCGGCCAACGGCACCTTCCTGTTCTGGGTGGGCGTCGGCGCATTCGGCCAGATCGCGGCGACCTTCCTGCTCATTCACCTGTTCTCCTACCGCAACTTTGCGGTCGGCACTGCCTATTCGCGCACCGAGCCCGCGCAGGCAGCGCTGTTCGGGCTGATCTTCTTCGGCGAGACGATCACGGCGGGCGTTTTGTCCGCCATCGCCATCAGCGTCTTCGGCGTGATGCTGATCTCGGTCGCGCACATGGAAATGAGCTGGCGCAATCTCGTCGCCTCGGTGTTCGCTCGCAATTCGCTGATCGGCCTTGCTTCCGGCACCCTGTTCGGCATTTCGGCCGTTGCCTACCGCGCCGCCTCTCTGGCACTTGGCGGCCCGAACTTCGCGATGCAGGCGGCCGTCACGCTGGTGTGGACGATCTGCCTGCAGACGATCGTCATGGCCGGCTGGATGATGTGGAAGGACCGTGCCGAGATCGGCCGCATCGCGCGCGCCTGGAAGGTGTCGCTGTTCACCGGCTTTGTCGGCTCGACGGCCTCGTTCGGCTGGTTCATGGCGATGACGCTGCAGCAGTCCTCGATCGTCAAGGCGCTGGCGCAGATCGAGATGCTGTTCACCTTCGCGGCCTCGGTGTTTTTCTTCAAGGAGAAGATCAACCGCTACGAGACGGTCGGCTGCATCCTGATCGTGCTCGGAATCGTCGTGCTGGTGCTCACCCGCTAGGGCGGCGCTTGGCGAGGATCAATTCTTCGCCAGCCTTGCCGCCTCGGCCTTGGCGAGTTCGTGCTCGAGCTGTCGGAAGCCGGTGTCCGGCTCGAACTCGTTGTCGCGGTCCATGACCTCTTCCCAGCGCTCGACCAGCCGTTCGGCGACGTCCGGGCCGTCCTCGAGGAAAACGCCTTCGGTGAGCGTCACATGGGCGGTCTCGAAGCTGCCGCCGCCGGCAGCAAGCACCACGCGCGTCGGCGCGTCCTCGCGCACCAGCGCCAGTACCGCGGGGCTCACCCGGTGCGGCTCGAGCATTGCCAGCTGCTCCGGCGGGAACAGGTCGCCGACCATCCGCGTCGCGGCGGTGGGCGCAAGGCAGTTGACGCGGATGTTGTACTTGGCGCCTTCGAGCGCCAGCGTAAGCATCAGGCCCACCAGCCCCATCTTGGCGGCGGCGTAGTTCGCCTGGCCGAAATTACCGTAGAGGCCTGAGGACGACGTCGTCATGACGATGCGGCCATACTTGCGCTCGCGCATGTGGTCCCACACCGCCTTGCAGCAGTTGGCGGCGCCCATCACGTGCACGTCGAGGACCAGCCGGAAGTCGGCGAGATCCATCTTGGCGAAGCTCTTGTCGCGGATGATTCCGGCATTGTTGACGAGGATGTCGATCTGGCACCAGCGCTGCAGCGTCTCGGCGACCATCGCCTGCACGGCGTCGAAGTCGGTCACTGATGCGGCGAAGGGAAACGCCTCGCCCCCTGCCGCAATGATCTCGTCGACCACCTTCTGCGCCGGTTCGGCGTTCATGTCGTTGACGACGACCTTCGCGCCGCGTCGTCCCAGGAGCAGGGCATGTTCGCGTCCGAGGCCCGAGCCAGCGCCCGTGACGATTGCCACCCGCCCAGTCAGATCGATCATGCCATGCTCCTTGGAATGTTGTCCTTGCTTACGGAACGATCAGCGTTCCGGCGCCGTGCTCCGTGAACAGCTCGAGCAGGACGGAGTGCGGCGTCTTGCCGTTGAGGATGACGACGCCTTCGACCCCGCGCTCGATGGCCTCGATGCAGGTCTCGACCTTCGGGATCATGCCGCCCGAAATCGTGCCGTCGGCGATCAGCGCGCGCGCTTCCGCCACCGTCAGCTCGTCGATCAGCTTCTTGTCCTTGTCGAGGACGCCCGGAACGTCGGTGAGGAAGAGGAGACGCGAGGCGTTGAGCGCGCCTGCGATGGCGCCGGCAAAGGTGTCGGCATTGATGTTGTAGGTGTGGCCGTCGCGGCCCGGTGCCACCGGCGCGATCACCGGGATCATCTCGGAGCGGGCCAGCAGGTCGAGCAGCGKGCGGTCGMCCTCGMCCGGCTCGCCGACGAAGCCGAGATCAAGCACCCGCTCGATGTTGCTGTCGGGATCCTTCACGGTCTTCTGCGCCTTCTCGGCGAAGACCATGTTGCCGTCCTTGCCGCACAGGCCGATCGCCCATTCGCCCTCGGCGTTGATGAGCGCGACGATCTCCTTGTTGATCGAGCCGGCCAGCACCATCTCGACGATCTCGACCGTCTTCTGGTCGGTGACGCGCAGCCCGCCCTCGAACTTCGATTCGATGCCCATCTTGTTCAGCATGGCGCCGATCTGCGGGCCGCCGCCATGCACGACGATCGGGTTGACGCCGGACTGCTTTAGTAAGGCGATGTCGCGCGCAAAGGCGCGGCCGAGCTCAACATTGCCCATCGCATGACCGCCATATTTCACCACGACAGTCTTGTTCTCGTAACGCTGCATGTAGGGCAGCGCCGCCGAAAGAAGGCGGGCCTGCTCTTCGGCGGTGGCAAGCTGATCGGTCGTCATCAGAACCTCGGGCGTTTGGCGGGCAATTGCTGGACTGGGGTCTTAGCCCCAAATAAATCCCCCCGCAATTGCTTGCGCCAAGGAAGCATGCCGCCGTGGTGCTGGATTCGCCGTGGCAAAACGGTAATGACCACGGATGACCAGTCTTCCCGCTGATTCCGCGCCGGTGCGCACCGGCTCCTCATGGCTCGCCGAGGCAAGGGCGATGCTCGCGCTCGCCTGGCCGATGGTGCTGACCAATCTCGGCCAGACGGCGATGAACACCACCGACGTGATGATGATGGGCCGCCTCGGGCCCGAAGCGCTTGCCTCCGGCACGCTCGGCTCGAACCTCTATTTCGCGCCGATGATGTTCGGGCTTGGCCTGATCCTCGCGGTCTCGCCGATGGTCGCCTTCGAGATCGGCCGCAACCGCCATTCCGTGCGCGACGTGCGCCGCACGGTGCGTCAGGGGTTCTGGATCGCCTGCATGGTCGTCGTGCCGCTGTGGCTGTTCCTCTGGCACACGGAGGAAATCCTGCTCGCGATGGGGCAGGAGCCGGAGCTTGCGGCAGGCGCCGGCGTCTACATGCGTTCGATGCAGTGGTCGATCCTGCCCTTCTACGGCTTCATCGTGCTGCGCTCCTTCATCTCGGCGCTCGAGCGGCCCGGCTGGGCGCTCGTCATCGTCTTTGCCGCCGTGGGCTTCAATGCGCTGTCCAACTACTGCCTGATGTTCGGCAAGTTCGGCTTCCCGGCGCTCGGCCTGTTCGGCGCCGGCATCAGCACGACGCTGTCCGCCACGCTGATGTTTGCCGGCATGGCAATCGTGGTCACGCGCCATCGCGTCTTTCGCCGCTACCGCCTGTTCGGCCGCTTCTGGCGCCCCGACTGGCCGCGTTTCTGGGAAATGCTCAGGATCGGCCTGCCAATCGCCGGTATCCTCGTTTTCGAGGTCGCGGTGTTCGGTGCTTCCGGCCTGTTGATGGGCCTGATCGACACAACCTCGCTAGCCGCCCATGCCATCGCGCTGCAGATCGGCGCCATCACCTTCATGGTGCCGATGGGGCTTGGGCAGGCGGCAACCGTGCGTGTCGGCCGTTTCCATGGCGCCGGCGACCGCGAAAGCCTTGGCCGCGCCGGCTGGACCGCTCTTGCCATGGGCCTTGCCTTCATGGCGATGACGGCGATTGCCATGATCACCGTGCCGCGGCTCCTCATCATGGGCTTCATCGACATTTCCGATCCGGCCAATGCCCCCGTGGTCGCCAAGGCGATAACCTTCCTGTCGGTTGCGGCGGTGTTCCAGCTGGCCGACGGCGCGCAGGCGGTCGGCAGCGGCATGCTGCGCGGCCTGCGCGACACGCGCGTGCCGATGCTCTACGCCGCCATCGGCTACTGGGCGGTCGGCCTGCCGCTCGGCGCGGGCCTTGCCTTCTGGGGCGGCTTTGCCGGTGTCGGTATCTGGATCGGCCTCGCCACCGGCCTTGCCGTCGTCGGCGCCCTGCTGATCGGACGGTGGGTGAGGCGGGAGCGGCTGCTCGGGGCTTGATGTGATGCTCCCCTGCGCGCCGCTGAGGGGGGGAAGGGGTACGGGAGAAATAGATAGCCACTGACTGATGTTCATTCCCGGCGCGTCCGGTTCGGCGCCGCGGGCACACGGGACACATTCAGGCATGGATCCGCGGGTGAGGCCCGCGGATGACGAGGAGGAAATGCCGGGAAAACCTGGTGACGCCTCGGCTGCGCAACGGCGGCAATCTCGCGCTTACTTTCCAACTTCGTCATCGTCGGCCTTGAGCCGACGATCCATGCCGGAACTCCTCCGTTACACCAGCGAGCGACACGCCAGACGCAACGTCCCCTCGCGCCTGAAGCCCACAGGCGCCCATCACAGCGGCTTCTTCAGCCACCTTGCCAGCACGCCGACAACGCCCTCGCGGAACAGCAGCACGCAGATGACGAAGATGCAGCCCTGGATCACCGTCACCCATGCACCCATGGTGGCGAGGTAGTTCTGCATCGTCACGATCACCGCGGCGCCGACGATCGGCCCGAACACGGTGCCCATGCCGCCGATGAGCGTCATTAGCACCACCTCGCCCGACATCGACCAGTGCACGTCGGTGAGCGACGCCAGCTGGAACACGATCGCCTTGGTGGCGCCCGCGAGCCCCGCCAGCGTCGCCGACAGCACGAAGACGGCGAGCTTGTAGCGGTTGGTGCGGTAGCCGAGTGAGATCGCGCGCGGCTCGTTCTCGCGAATCGCCTTCAGCACCTGTCCGAATGGAGAGTGGATGATGCGGTAGATGAGCAGCAGCCCGCCGAGGAAGATCGCCAGCACCACGAAGTAAAGGCTGAAGTCGGATCGCAGGCTGAGGACGCCGAACAGGTTGCCGCGCGGCACAGCCTGGATGCCGTCTTCGCCGCCGGTGAATGGTGCCTGCAGCGAGAAGAAGAACACCATCTGCGCGAAGGCGAGCGTCACCATGGCGAAGTAGATGCCCTGCCGGCGGATCGCCAACGCGCCGAACACCGTGCCGAGGATCGCCGACGCCACGACGCCGGAGAGGATTGCCAGCTCCGGCGGAAAACCCCAGACCTTGGCCGCGTGGGCCGAAACGTAGGCCGCGCCGCCGAAATAGGCCGCGTGGCCGAAAGAGAGCAGGCCGCCATAGCCGAGCAGCAGGTTGAAGGCGCAGGCAAACAAGGCGAAGCACAGCACCTTCATCACGAAGACGGGGTAGAGCAGGAACGGCGCGACGAGGCCGGCTGCGAGCAGACCGATGAAGATCGCCGCATGGTGGGCTGGCATGCCGGCGCGCGCCTGCTGCGCGGCAATGCCGGATTGCGTTTCGATAGCCGCGGTCATCAGGCAGTCCTCCCGAACAGGCCGGCGGGTTTGACGAGCAGGACCACCGCCATGATGACGAAGATCGCCACTGACGATGCCTCCGGATAGAAGACCTTCGTCAGGCCCTCGATCAGACCGAGGCCGAAGCCCGTCACGATCGCGCCGAGGATGGAGCCCATGCCGCCGATCACGACGACGGCGAACACGACGATGATGAGGTCGGCGCCCATATTGGGGTTCACCGAGTAGATCGGTGCGGCGAGGACGCCGGCGAAGGCAGCGAGCGCGACGCCGAAGCCGTAGGTCAGCGTGATCATGCGCGGCACGTTGATGCCGAAGGCGCCAACCAGCGTCGGGTTCTCGGTGGCGGCGCGCAGATAGGCGCCGAGCCGCGTCTTCTCGATCACGAACCATGTCCCAAGGCAGACGACGAGCGAGGCGACCACGACCCAGCCGCGATAGTTCGGCAGGAACATGAAGCCGAGGTTCTGTCCGCCGGCAAGCTGGGGCGGGATCGCATAGGGCAGGCCGGAGATGCCGTACTGGTTGCGCAGCACGCCCTGGATGATCAGCGCCAGGCCGAAGGTGAGCAGCAGCCCGTAGAGATGGTCGAGGTGGTAGAGCCGCGAGATCAGCAGCCGCTCGATGATGATGCCGGTGATGCCAACGACGACCGGCACGATGAGGAGCGCCCACCAGTAGCCGATGCCAAGATAGGTCAGCAGCATCCAGGCAACGAAGGCACCCAGCATATACTGCGCGCCGTGCGTGAAGTTGATGATGTTGAGCAGGCCGAAGATCACTGCCAGCCCCAGCGACAGGATCGCATAGAAAGACCCGTTGATCAGACCGAGCAGCAGCTGCCCGAAGAGCGCCTGTGGCGGGATACCAAGTAGTTCGAACATAGATTCGTCCTGCCGGTTGATGCGGGAGAGGGCGCGCACCACGATGGCGCGGCGCGCGCGGTCTCAGGCTCTTACTGGACGAGCGGGCAGCCGCCGTCAGCGAGCGGGCGGAATGCCTTGTCGGCCGGGATGGTGGCGAGCTTCTCGTAATAGTCCCACTCTCCCTTGGAGTCGCCCGGCGCCTTGACCTTGAACAGGTACATGTCGTGCACCTTGCGGCCGTCTGCGCGGATCTCGCCCTTGCCGAACAGCGGATCGTCCGTCGGCAATTCCTTCATCTTGGCGATGACGGTGTCCGCATCAGCCGACTTTGCCGCCTCGACCGCCTTCAGGTAGTGCAGCACGCCGGCATAGACGCCGGCCTGCACCATTGTCGGCTTGTCGCCGTCCTTCTCCTGGAAGCGTGCGGACCATTCGCGGGTGCTGTCGTTGAGATCCCAGTAGAAGCTCTCGGTCAGCACCAGGCCCTGCGCCGTCTCAAGGCCGAGCGCGTGCACGTCGGTGAGGAAGATCAGCAGGCCGGCCAGCGCCTGGCCGCCCTGGGTGATCCCGAACTCGGCCGCCTGCTTGATCGAGTTGATGGTGTCGCCGCCGGCGTTCGCGAGGCCGATCACCTTGGCGCCGGACGACTGCGCCTGCAGCAGGAACGAGGAGAAGTCCGTGCCGGGGAACGGGTGGCGCACCGAGCCGACCACTGAGCCGCCGGAGGCTTCCACCACCGCGGTGGTGTCGCGTTCGAGCGCATGGCCGAAGGCGTAGTCGGCCGTCAGGAAGAACCAGCTGTCACCGCCGTTCTCCACCATCGCCGAGCCGGTGCCGTGGGCGAGAGCCCAGGTGTCGTAGGTCCAGTGGACGGTGTGCGGCGAGCAGGCAGGGCCGGTGAGGTCGGATGSCGCCGCACCCGAATTGATGAAGACGGCGTTGGCTTCACGCAGCACTTCGTTGACCGCGAGCGCTGCCGAGGAAGTCGGTACGTCGACGATCGCCGTCACGCCTTCCTGGTCGACCCACTGGCGCGAGATGGTGGAGGCAACGTCCGGCTTGTTCTGGTGGTCTGCCGAGACGATCTCAACCTTGATGCCCTTGTCCGCGGCGCCGAAATCGTCGACCGCCATCTGCGCGGCGATCACGGATCCTTCGCCGGCGAGGTCGGCATAGACGCCCGAGCGGTCGTTCAGCACGCCGATCTTGACGGAGATGTCCTGCGCCAGCGCGCTCGACGCCATAAGCGAGGCAGCGAGGGATGCCAGCAGAATTCCAGTCTTCCTCATGTCAGTCTCCTCCGATTGCGGCGCATTTTGCGCCATTGCTCCCCCTACACGCCGAGATAGGCGTGCAGTTTTTCGAGATTGGCCTCGAGCTCGTTATTGGCGATTTCGTCGATGACGCGACCCTGCTCCACCACGTAGTGACGGTCGGCAACCGTCGAGGCGAAGCGGAAATTCTGTTCGACGAGGACGATGGTGAAGCCCTCGTTCTTCAGCCGCGCGATGGTGCGGCCGATCTGCTGGATGATGACGGGCGCGAGCCCTTCGGTAGGCTCGTCGAGCAGCAGCATCTTGGCGCCGGTGCGCAGGATGCGCCCGATCGCCAGCATCTGCTGCTCGCCGCCCGAAAGCTTGGTTCCCTGGCTCGACAGGCGTTCCTTGAGGTTCGGGAACAGCTCGAAGATTTGCTCAACCGTCATGCCGCCTGGCTTCACCTGCGGCGGCAGCATCAGGTTCTCCTCGACCGAGAGCGAGGAGAAGATGCCGCGTTCCTCCGGGCAGAAGGCGATACCCTCGCGCGCCACATAGCGCGCCGGCACATGCATCAGCTCCTTGCCCTGGAAGACGACCGAGCCCTTGCGTTTGGGCAGGATGCCCATGACGGACTTCAGCGTCGTCGTCTTGCCCGCGCCGTTGCGACCAAGCAGCGTCACCACCTCGCCCGGATAGACGTCAAAACTGACGCCATGCAGCACGTGGCTTTCGCCGTACCAGGCTTCGAGGTTGCGGACGGACAGCAGCGGATCGCGCGCGGGACTGGTTTGCGCGCGGGGTGCGGTGGCAGCCTCAGCCATGGCCAGCTCCAATGTAGGCCTCGACGACGCGTGGATCCTTCGAGACAGTTGCGTAGTCGCCCTCGGCGAGCACCTTGCCGCGCGCCAGCACCGTGATGGTGTCGGAAAGCGAGGCGACGACCGAAAGATTGTGCTCGACCATCAGGATGGTGCGGTCGGCGGAGATGCGCTTGATGAGCGCGGCGATGCGGTCGACATCTTCATGGCCCATGCCGGCCATCGGCTCGTCGAGCAGAAGCATTTCCGGGTCGAGCGCCAGCGTGGTTGCAATTTCCAGCGCGCGCTTGCGTCCATAGGGCAGGTCGCCGGCAAGCGTCGTCTCGAACTGGGCGAGGCCGACGTCGGCGAGCAGCTCCCGCGCCCGGTCGTCGAACTGCGACAGCACCTTTTGCGAGCGCCAGAAGTCGAAGGAGTCGCCGCGCTGGCGCTGCAGCGCGATGCGCACGTTCTCGAGCGCGGTGAGGTGCGGGAAGACGGCGGAGATCTGGAACGAGCGGACGAGGCCGAGCCGGGCGATGTCTGCCGGCGACATCGCGGTGATGTCCTGGCCCTTGTAGGTGATGCGCCCGCGCGTCGGCGACAGGAACTTGGTGAGCAGGTTGAAGCAGGTGGTTTTGCCAGCCCCGTTCGGGCCGATCAGGGCGTGGATCTGCCCCTTTCTTACGTTCAGGCTGACGCCCTCGACGGCGTAGAAACCCTTGAATTCCTTGGTCAGGTCTTCCGCGGCCAGAATGACGCCGTCCTGCATGCGTACCTCACACCCGGGCGATCGCGCGCAGCGCGTCGCAATTGTTGCCGTGTGCCTCCTCCCAGAGGCTTTTGGTCATTCCCCCTGGCCGCGCGATCTGCTGTCACGCGTTCCATCTTTGAAAATGCACAAAGGAAAACGCAAAGCAAGAAAACAGTTACTCAAAATCGTTTCTTCCGCGCCGGAAGCGAAAATCAGGAGCTTCGCAAAAATACACGCGTTAATTAAATTCGGAATTTATGTCAGCACTTCTGACCGAACTTCGAGAGTTCTCGCGAGTTATTTGACACGGACTCCGTAGCCGTTTCCCGCTGTCCGATTGAACCCGCTCGAGCCCTTGCCTAGGTAGGAAAGATGGACATCAAGCCGACACCGTTCGTCCCGCCCGCGCCCAAGCCGCGAACCCGTCCGCCGACGACGCTGGAGCTGATGCGGATCGTCTACCGCAACCCGCTCGAGCTGTGGGGCGAGCCTTCTTACAACGAACCGTGGATCTCGATCGGAACCGGCGTCGGCGGCCCGCTGCTGATCGCCAACGATCCGGCGCTGATCCGCCACATCCTCGTCGACAACGCGAAGAACTACCGCATGGCGCGCGTGCGCCAGAAGATCCTGCGCCCGATCCTGCATGACGGCCTGCTCACCGCCGAAGGCGAGGTCTGGCGCCGCTCGCGCAAGGCGATGGCGCCGGTTTTCACCCCGCGCCACATCGAGGGCTTCGCCGGGCCGATGCTGCGCATCGCCGAAAAATTCGCCGGGCGCTACCACGACGGCATGGTCACCGATGTCGCCCGCGACATGACCATGCTGACCTATGACATCCTCGCCGAGACGCTGTTTTCCGGCGAGGTTTCCGGCAACCCCGACGATTTTGCCCACCAGGTCGACCATCTCTTCGAGACGATGGGCCGCGTCGACCCGCTCGACCTCATCGGCGCGCCGGACTGGATCCCTCGCATCACCCGTATTCGCGGCCGCAAGACCATGGCGTTCTTCCGCAAGCTGGTCGCCGACACCATGCAGATGCGCAAGGACAAGCTTGCCCGCGACCCCGATGGCTCGCCGAACGACTTCCTGACCCTGCTCCTCAAGGCCGAGGGTCCGGACGGCTTGAAGGCCAGCGAGATCGAGGACAACATCATCACCTTCATCGGCGCCGGCCACGAGACCACCGCGCGTGCGCTCGGCTGGACGCTCTATTGCCTTGCCGAGGCGCCGTGGGAGCGTGACCGTGTCGAGGCCGAGATCGACGAGGTCATCGCCTCGACGCCGGACCCGTATGAGTGGCTCGGCAAGATGCCCTATACTCGCGCTGCCTTTGAGGAAGCGATGCGGCTCTACCCACCGGCGGCTTCCATCAGCCGCGAGGTCATTCAGCCCGAGCGCTGGCGCGACCTCGACATCATCGCCGGCGCGCAGATCCAGATCATGCCGTGGACGATCCACCGCCACCGCAAGCTCTGGGATAATCCCGAGGCGTTCCTGCCCGAGCGCTTCCATCCCGGCAACCGCGAGAAGATCGACCGATACCAGTATCTCCCGTTCGGCGCCGGCCCGCGCATCTGCATCGGAGCGGCGTTCGCGATGCAGGAGGCCATCATTGCGCTTGGCGTCCTCATGTCCCGCTTCCGCTTCGACACCACGCCGCAGACGAAGCCCTGGCCGGTGCAAAAACTCACCACCCAGCCGCAAGGCGGCCTGCCAATGCGGGTGACGCGGAGGTGAGGGGGTAGGGGCTTAGGGGAGTAGGGACTTAGGGGAGGTAGGTAGCTAGATAGCTAGTAGTTAGGCAGATTTGCCCCTCATCGCCCACCCGGGCACTTCTCAGCGTAAAGGGGGAAAAGGCCGCTGTTCCACGGCTTTCGCCAATCGTTGATGCGGGGATCAGGAAGCAGAAAGTTATGAGCAACCAATGGCCTAGATGGCTATCGCTCCTCTCCCCGTTGCGGGGAGAGGATGCCGGCAGGCAGGTGAGGGGCAAGGCCGTCGGTTCAAGTTCAGCGCGACTTCGCCGGCAGGCAGGTGAGGGCAGCGCCGGCTTCCGGAAGGGGGCGTGCTGCCCCTCATCCGCCCTCCGGGCACCTTCTCCCCGCAAGCGGGGAGAAGGGAGGAAGGCGCTTTTGCAGAGTGCTTCCACGGCTGGGGAACGAGCGCCTCAGTCCGCGTCCATCTTTAGTTATGAACAAGGGTGGGGATGGTGATGCAGAATGGTCTCACCTCGCTCCTCTCCCCGTTCACGGGGAGAGGATGCCGGCAGGCAGGTGAGGGGCAGCGCGAGGTTTCAGAACCCGCTCCGGCGCCCAAAACCTCACTTCTTCGCCGCCAGTTCCTTCAGCCGGTACAGCGCTTCCAGCGCCTCGCGCGGCGTCATGTCGTCCGGCTGCAGCCCGGCGACGGCTTCCGTCAGCGCATCGTTCGCTTTTGGCGCGGCGGCTTCGCGTTTGGCGGCAACCGAGAACAGCGGCAGGTCGTCAACCAGCCGGTCGGCTTTGCCGGACGTCTCACCTTCCTCAAGCTGGTGCAGCACCTCGCGCGCGCGTTCGACCACCGCCTCGGGCAGGCCCGCCAGCCGTGCCACCTGCACGCCATAGGATCGGTCGGCCGCGCCCATGCCGACCTCGTGCAGGAAGACGACGTCGCCTTCCCACTCCTTCACCCGCATCGTCACATTGTGCAGGCGCGGCAGCTTGCCGGCGAGCGCGGTGATCTCATGGAAGTGGGTGGCGAAGATCGCGCGGCAGCGGTTCTTTTCGTGAAGGTATTCCACCGCCGCCCAGGCGATCGACAGGCCGTCGAAGGTCGAGGTTCCGCGGCCGATCTCGTCGAGGATCACCAGCGAGCGCTCGCCCGCCTGGTTGAGGATCGCCGCCGTCTCGACCATCTCGACCATGAAGGTCGAGCGGCCGCGTGCAAGGTCGTCCGAGGCGCCGACGCGCGAGAACAGCCGGTCGACAACGCCGATATGGGCGCTGGTCGCCGGCACGAACGAGCCCATCTGCGCGAGAATCGCGATCAGTGCGTTCTGGCGCAGGAAGGTCGACTTACCGCCCATGTTCGGGCCGGTCAGCAGCCAGATGGCACCGTATTTGCCGCCGTCCTCGGGCGAAAGATTGCTGTCATTGGCCACGAACGGGTCGTCCAGCTGGCGCCGCAGCGCCTGCTCGACCACCGGATGGCGACCGCCCTCGATGCGGAAGGCAAGGCTGTCATCGACGCGCGGTCGGCAATAGTTCTCGCTGGTCGCCAGCACAGCGAGCGCGGCCGAGACGTCCAGTTCCGCCAGCGCCGCCGCGCCCGCGCGGATCGCCTCGGCATGCGAGACGACTTCGGCGAGCAGCGTGTCGAACACTGAAAGCTCGATCTGCAGCGCCCGGTCGGCGGCGTTGGCGATCTTCGTCTCAAGACCCGCCAGCTCCGTCGTGGTGAAGCGCATCGCATTCGCCATGGTCTGGCGATGGATGAAGCGCGCCTTGGCGGCATCCGTGCCCGTCAGGGCTTCGGCATTGTTGGCCGTCACCTCGATATAGTAGCCGAGCACGTTGTTGTGGCGGATCTTCAGCGACCGGATGCCGGTCTCCTCGATCAGCTCGCGCTCCATCTCAGCGATGACGCGGCGCGACTGGTCACGCAGCGCCCGCATCTCGTCGAGCTCGTCATGATAGCCCTCGCGCACGAAGCCGCCGTCGCGCTTCAGGAGCGGCATTTCCTCGGCAAGGGCGCGGTTGAGGTGGTCGCGCAGGCTTTCCGGCAGCGCCCGCAGCTCCTCGCAGCATTTCGTCAGCCGCTCCGGCAGCATGGCCGAGGAGAGCAGCTCTGCCACCTGCCGCGCCGCGTCGATGCCGGTGCGCAGCGCGCCGAGGTCGCGCGGCCCGCCGCGGTTGAGCGCAAGGCGCGACAGCGCGCGCGGCATGTCCGGCGCGCCCTTTAGCAGTGCGCGCAGACCCTCGCACAGCCGCGTCTCCGACTGCAGGAATGAGACGCAGTCGAGCCGCGCCTCGATCTCGGCCGGGTTGGTGAGCGGGGCGGTGAGCCGCTCGGCTAAGAGCCGCGCGCCGCCGCCGGTGACCGTGCGGTCGATCGCCTTCAGAAGCGAGCCGTCGCGGTTGCCCGACAGTGTGCGTACGAGTTCCAGGTTCGCGCGCGTCGCCGCGTCGATGAACAAGGTCGCGGCGTTCTCCTCACGTTCGGGCCGCGCCAGCGGCGGACGCTCGGAGATCTGCGTCTTCTCGACATAGGCGATCGCCGCCGAAATCGCCGATAGCTCGGCGCGGCTGAACTGGCCGAAACTCTCCGGCGTCGCGACATTGTAGAAACGGGCGATGCGGCTGGTGGCCGCCGCCGAATCGAACAGCACCGCCGGGTGCGGGCTGGCGACCCGCCCGAGCACGTCGAACACCGGCTTCAGCTCCGGATCATGGAACACGGGCTCGGCGACGACCACCTCGCGCGGGTCGACGCGCAAAATATCGGCGAGCAGCCGGTCGGCGGCCGATTCCGCCACCTTGAAGGCGCCGGTCGAGATGTCGATCCAGGCGAGCGCGTAAGCGTGTTCGGTCGTGCCGCGCACGCGGCCAATCGCCATCAGGTAGTTTGCCTCGCCGGGCGCAAGCAGCTTTTCCTCGGTGATAGTGCCGGGCGTGACGAGGCGCACCACGTCGCGCTTCACCACCGCTTTGTAGCCGCGCTTTTTCGCTTCCGCCGGATCTTCCATCTGCTCGCAGACGGCGACGCGGTAGCCCTGCGCGATCAGCTTTTCGAGATAGTCGTCTGCCGAGTGCACCGGCACGCCGCACATGGCGATGTCCTCGCCCTGATGCTTGCCGCGCTTGGTGAGCGCGATGCCCAGTGCCCGGCTGGCGATTTCCGCGTCCTGGAAGAACAGCTCGTAGAAATCGCCCATCCGGTAGAACAAGAGCGAATCAGGATTCGCGAGCTTGATCTCGATGTACTGCTCCATCATCGGCGTCGCGCCTTCGGCGGACAGCTGGAGCGTGGAAGCGGGGTTGATTGGCGTCTGCTGATTCAAGGGAACTTGCCTTCGCTGAAAGCCGATGTCCTGCTTGGCGATTTAACGCTGGCAAGTGTAGCCTCAATCGATATAGGTCGGCAAAACTCCACAGAAACGAGCCTGCCCAGGAAGGAAACAAGCGCCAGATGCCACTGAACGACACGACCGCCGAAGGGGGACCGTCGGTCACTCCGCAAGAAGCCCTCGATTTTCATGCGATCGGCCGCCCGGGCAAGCTCGAGGTCACGCCGACCAAGCCGATGGCCACCCAGCGTGACCTGTCGCTGGCCTATTCGCCCGGCGTCGCGGTCCCGGTGAAGGCGATCGCGGAGGATCCGACCCGCGCCTTCGATTACACGTCGCGCGGCAACATGGTGGCCGTGATTTCCAACGGCACGGCGATCCTTGGCCTCGGCAATCTCGGCGCGCTGGCTTCTAAGCCGGTGATGGAAGGCAAGGCGGTTCTGTTCAAGCGCTTCGCCGACGTCGACGCGATCGACCTCGAGGTCGACACTCAGGACGTCGATGAGTTCATCAACTGCGTGCGCTATCTCGGCCCGTCCTTCGGCGGCATCAACCTCGAGGACATCAAGGCGCCCGACTGCTTCATCATCGAGCAGCGCCTGCGCGAGATCATGGACATTCCGGTGTTCCATGACGACCAGCACGGCACCGCGATCATTGCCGCTGCCGGCCTCATCAACGCGCTGGAAATCACCGGCCGCGACATGAAGACGACCAAGCTCGTCTGCAATGGCGCGGGCTCTGCTGGCATCGCGTGCATCGAGCTCGTCAAGGCGATGGGCTTTGCCCCGGAGAACGTGATCCTCTGCGACACCAAGGGCGTGGTCTACAAGGGCCGCACCGAGGGCATGAACCAGTGGAAGTCGGCGCATGCGGTCGAGACCGACAAGCGCACACTGGCCGACGCCATGGAAGGCGCGGACGTCGTGTTCGGTCTCTCCGCCAAGGGCGCCTTCACCGACAAGATGATCGCCTCGATGGCGAAGAACCCGATCATCTTCGCGATGGCGAACCCGGATCCGGAGATCCTGCCGGAAGAGGTCGCCGAGATCCGCACCGACGCGATCGTCGCGACCGGCCGCTCCGACTACCCGAACCAGGTCAACAACGTCCTCGGCTTCCCCTACATCTTCCGCGGCGCACTCGACGTTCGCGCGACCACCATCAACGACGAGATGAAGATCGCGGCTGCCCGAGCGCTCGCCGAGCTTGCCCGCGAGGACGTGCCGGACGACGTTGCTGCCGCCTATCGCGGCAACCGCCCGAAGTTCGGCCCGAACTACATCATCCCGGTTCCGTTCGATCCGCGTCTGATCTCGGCGATCCCGCTTGCGGTCGCCAAGGCCGCGATGGATTCGGGCGTTGCCAGCCGGCCGATCCTCGACCTTGAAAAGTACCGGCAGGAGCTGCTTGCCCGCCGCGACCCGATGGCGTCGACCCTGCAGCGCATCTACGAGCGCGTGCGCCGTCAGCCCAAGCGCGTCGTCTTCGCCGAGGGCGAGGAGGAGCAGGTCATGCGCGCCGCGGTTTCCTACGTGAACCAGCAGCTCGGCAGCGCGATCCTGATCGGCCGTGACGACGTCATCAAGGAAAATGCCCGCCAGGCCGGCATCGACCTCGACCGTCCAGGCATCGAGATCATCAACGCGCGCCTGTCGCGCAAGAACTCGATCTATACCGAGTTCCTGTACGAGCGCCTGCAGCGCAAGGGCTACCTGGTCCGCGACTGCCAGCGCCTGATCAACAACGACCGCAACCATTTTGCCGCCTGCATGGTGGCGCTCGGTGATGCGGACGCGATGGTGACGGGCGTGACCCGCAACTACTCGATCGCGCTTGACGATGTTCGCCACGTCATTGACGCCCGCCCCGGCCACCGCGTCATTGGCGTCTCGATCGTCATTTCCCGCGGCCGCACCGTGATCGTCGCCGACACGGCCGTCCACGACATGCCGAATGAGACCGAGATCGCCGACATTGCCGAGGAGGCAGCGGGCTTTGCCCGCCGCATGGGCCATGAGCCGCGCGTGGCGCTGCTGGCCTACTCGACCTTCGGCCACCCGCAGGGCGAACGCTCGGCCCGCGTCGCGGAAGCGGTGCGCATCCTCGACAAGCGCCGCGTCGACTTCGAGTATGACGGCGAGATGGCGGCGGATGTCGCGCTCAACCCCGAGCTGATGCGCCAGTATCCGTTCTGCCGCCTGTCGGGCCCGGCCAATGTGCTTGTGATGCCGGCTTATCACTCGGCTTCGATTGCGACCAAGATGCTGCAGCAGCTCGGCGGCTCGACGGTGATCGGCCCGCTGCTCGTCGGCCTTAACAAGCCGGTGCAGATCGTGCCGCTGAACGCCAAGGACAGCGACATCGTCAACATGGCCGCAATCGCTGCCTACACCTCCAACGGCTGATGCAAATGCTGCACCCGGCGCCCCTGCGGCGCCGGGTGACTCTGCGTAAGTTGGTTCTTACGAAACGCGCGGGGCGAAGCGGTCGGCGTCCGCGCCGTAATAGTTGATGTAGCGCGACGAGATGCTCTCGACCGGCAGCACGATGAAGACGTCGGTCGTGCCGAATTCGTGGTCGACGACGCAACCGTCCCCAATCTTCGCGCCCAGCCTCAGATAACCCTTGATCAGCGGCGGCATCTCGTTGAGGGCCGCGCGCGCGTCGATCGCCTCGGCCGGCATCAGGTCCATCTCGTGGTAGCGCGACGGCACTGCCGAGACGCGCCAGTCGCCGCCGGCGCGGCAGTTCTGCGCCAGGAACGATAGCGCCTGCGCGTGTGCAGCCGGCACCGTGCCGTGAAACGAGGCGCATCCCGTCATTGCGCCGATGCCGTAGTGGCGCACATAGGCCCAGATGCCCTGCCACAAGAGTTCGATGGTACGGCGCGAGCGGTATTCGGGCAGGACGCAGGAACGCCCGAGTTCCAGGAAGCGGATGTCGGGGTGGCGCGCAACCAGCCGGTCGATCTCGAATTCGGCGCTCGAATAGAAGCCGCCGGTCGCCATCGCCACGTCCTGGCGCAGCAGCCGGTAGGTACCGACGACCTCATTCTTCGTGCCATCTGTTCCGCGGTCGATGACGAGCAGGTGGTCGCAGACGTCGTCGAAGCGGTCGGCATCGACCTGGTCGGCAGCGCTCGCAAGGGTTGCTCCCTTTGCGCCCAGCTCCTCGTGAAAGACCCGATAGCGCAGCTTCTGCGCGACCGAAATGTCATGCGTGCCGCCGGCCAGCCGCACTTCCAGTGTCGCGATCCGTCCAAGCACGGTTCCGGGCTGCAATTCGTTGCCACGCGAGGTGACGAAACCGGAAAGCCCGCGCGATGGGTCCAGCAGGTCTTGCATGGTCGATTCTCCTCGGCTGCCGTCAGCAGTCCTAAGCCATCTGTCGGGAAGGGCGAAGGCCTTTGCGGACGGCAAGGCCAATTATGCTTGCCGGACCCGCCCCTGACCACCGCCGCAACGCCGGTCGACCAACGATATAGGCGTTTTCTGCAACGGAACTATGACCGTGCGGCGTGTTGTTCCGTTTCCAGCCGCTTGCCATGGCGCTCCACCGCGGCGACCAGCGCCTGCGGGTCGAGCGGCTTGGTGAGGAACCCGGTGGCACCGTGGGAAATCACGCCCTTGCGTGTCGCCTCCTGCCCGTCGGCGGACAAGACAAGGATCGGCACGGGCGGCTTGCCCTTGGCTTCCTCGAACTTGCGGATGTGGGCAATCGCGTCGAGCCCGTCCATCACCGGCATGTGCAGGTCCATCAGCACGACATCGAAGTCGCGCTCCTGCACCGCGTCGACCGCCGCGCGGCCGTTGCCGACGACCTTCACCTGATGACCGCTTTTGGTAAGCGCAGAGCGCGCCAGCAGCGCGTTGATGTCATTGTCCTCGGCGATCAGCACGGAGAAAGACGTCGCGCCGCTGGCGGTGGTTTCGATACGGCGCTCGCCGTCGCCGGCGGGCGCCGCGTTTGCCGCCACAGGTGCCGCGGTCAGCACCCGCATCAGCGTTTCGCCGCGCACGGGCCGTGCCAGGAACGCATCGTAGCCTGCCGCGCGGTAGCGCGGCAGCTTGCCGCGATCGGTCGGCGAAATCAGGATGATCGCTTGCGACGGGCGAATGCCGGCGCCGCGCAGCCGCTTGAGCAGCCGCGCGTCGACATTTTCCATCTCCGCGTCCATGAAGACGACGTCATAGGCGGCGCGGCCCGGTGCAGCGACGAGATGCTCGATGCACGGCACGATCTCGGGTTTTCCGCCATGGGCGGTAATCGTCCGTGCGATTGCCTCTGCTTCCATGCCGTTCTTCGACACGATCAGGCAGGAGCGGCCGTTCAGCGTGCGCACGATCTGCGGCTTGCGGCGCCCCTTCTGCGCGGGAAGCGAGATGGTGAAGCGCGAGCCCTTGCCGCGCTCCCCGGTGGCGGTGATTTCGCCGCCCATCGCCTCGACGATGCGCCGCGAGATGGCGAGCCCGAGGCCTGCGCCGCCATGCTTGCGGGTCGAGGTGCCGTCGCCCTGCTCGAACTCCTCGAACAGCCGGCCGATGTCCGCCTCGTCGAGGCCGGGACCGGTGTCGGTCACATCGATGCGCAGCATGTCGCCCTCGAGCTTCAGCTCCACCAGCACGCCGCCGGCTTCGGTGAACTTCACCGCATTGCCGATCACGTTGAGCATCACTTGCCGCAGCCGGCCGGGATCGGCTCTGATCGTGTCCGGCACCTGCGGGTCGATGTGGCAGCCAAGGCCAATCGATTTCGCGTAGGCGCGCGGGGCAAGCAGCTCGACGACGTTCTCGGCCAGCTCGCGCGGCGAGACTTCCTGCGCTTCGAGTTCAAAGCGGCAGAACTCGATCTTGGAGTAGTCGAGCAAATCCTCGATCAGCGCAAGGAGCGCCGAGGCCGAGGTTGAAACGGCATTGACGTAGGTCTTCTGCTCCGGCGACAGGCGCGTGTCGGCAAGCAGCTTCGCCATGCCCATGATGCCGTTCATCGGTGTGCGGATCTCGTGGCTGACGGTGGCAAGGAAGCGCGACTTCGCCTGGTTGGCCGATTCCGCCCGCTCGCGGGCAATGTTCGCCGCCTCTTCGGCGCGCTTCAGCGCGGTGATGTCGCGGGCGATCGCCCGGTGCGAGACGGCGTTGTTCACCTTGTCGCGCGCCGACAGCTCGATCCATGAGAACCAGCGCTCGCCGTCCTTTGCGCGGATGACGACGTCGGTTGAGGACAGATACTCGCCGTTCGAGAAGGCGCTGTCGGGCACGACGCCGATCTCGACGCCGACGTCGCGCAGTTTCTTGCCGACCAGCTGCTCCGGCCGGCAGCCGAGCAGGTCCGAAAGCACCCGGTTGGCATAGACGATGCGCCCGTCCCGGTCGCGGTGGACGATGATGTCGCCCAGTGCATCGATCAGCTCGTGGAAGCGCTCCTCGCTCTCCTGCATCTCCCACATGCGGTCGGCGAGGTGCTCGATCTCGAAGCGGTTGCGGTTCGCAGTCTCGTCGATCAGCGAGGCAAGCCGTCCCTTGTCGCGCAGCTCCGCGACCATCAGGTAGATCGTGACGAGGCTGATGAAGACGAGCCCAGCCGCGACGGTCAGCGAGGAGTGGGTGAAATAGGTGACGGCTGCAAGCGTCAGCAGCGCCAGCACCAGCGCCGGCCGCAGCAACGAGCGCGCCGGGCTCGCCTCGGGCTCGTGGGCCAGCGGCGGCGGGGTGATGCGCATCCGCACGCGCCCCTGCGCGTCGGAGTTTTGGGTGTCGCGTTCGGGTCGGTTCGTGGCACGCTTATCCAACATGCCATGACCCTACGGCATAACGCTTAGGGAAGGTTGTGGCCCGCCGCTACAATTTTAGCGATTTCGCCTTTACGCCGTCATGTCGATGACGAGACGGCCGCGAACCTTGCCTTCGATGATGTCATGCGCCGCGTTTTCGATCGCGTCGAACGGCATTAGCGTGGAGATCGCGCGCAGGTGCTCGCGGTCGAGATCCTTCTCGATCCGCTGCCAGGCTTCCAGCCGCAGCTCGCGCGGCGCCATCACCGAATCGACGCCAAGCAGCGAAACGCCGCGCAGGATGAACGGGGCAACGCTTGATGGCAGGTCCATGCCGCCGGCAAGGCCGCAGGCCGCGACCGCGCCGCCATATTTGGTCATCGACAGGACGTTGGCGAGCGTATGGCTGCCAACCGTGTCGACGCCGCCTGCCCAGCGCTCCTTGCCGAGCGGCCGCGCCGGGTTGGTCAGTTCCGCGCGCTCGATCACCTCAACCGCACCCAGCTGCTTCAGGTATTCGTGCTCCGACGGACGGCCCGTCGAGGCGATGACGTGATAGCCGAGCTTCGACAGGATCGAGATCGCGACCGAGCCGACGCCGCCGGCGGCACCGGTGACGATCACCGGCCCGCGCTCCGGCACGATGCCGTGCCGCTCCAGCGCCATCACGCACAGCATGGCGGTGTAGCCGGCGGTGCCCACGATCATCGCGTCGATCGGTGACATGCTGGCCGGCAGCGGCACCAACCACTCGCCTTTGACGCGGGCCCGCTTTGCATAGGCGCCGTGATGCGTCTCGCCGACGCCCCAGCCGTTGAGGACGACCTTGTCGCCGGGCTTCCAGTTCGGGTTCTCGGAGGAGATGACCGTGCCGGCAAAGTCGATGCCGGGGATCAACGGCCACCGCCGGATCACCGGCGCCTTGCCGGTGATCGCAAGCCCGTCCTTGTAGTTGACCGTGGTGGCTTCGACGGCGACGGTGACGTCGCCCTCTATCAGATCCGCGTCGGTCAGTTCGACAAAGGCGTTGGTCTGGTTCTTTGCTTCGTCCTGCGAAACGAGCAACGCGGTGAAACGATCGGACATGAGGCTTCCTCGTGAGGCATTTGCCCGCGAGTTTGGCCGCCGCCTGTCGCAGGGTCAACCGTTTCGCTGTGCGCTCTTGCTTCTGCGCCAGACGATGAACTCATCCAGCACCACCAGTGCAGCGCCGACCGAAATGAAGGCGTCGGCGAGGTTGAACACCGCAAACGACCAGGTCGGCAGGTGGAAAAGCACGTAGTCGACCACGTAACCGAGCCAGACGCGGTCGATCAAATTGCCGATCGCGCCGCCGACGATCAGCGCAAAGCCCAGCCGCGCCAGCACCTGCTTCTCGTCGGTGCGCGCCGCGATCCAGATGACGAAGGCGGTCACCGCCAGCGTGATGACGACGAGGCCGAGCGAACCGAAGTCCGACATCATCGAGAAGGCGATGCCGGTATTGTGCGTGCGATAGAGCGCGAGGAACGGCAGCACCGGCACTCCTTCATGCATCGGCAGATACGCCTCGACGGCGAACTTGATCGCCTGGTCGACGATCACAGAGAGGATCGCGATGAGCCCGTAGGGGAAAAGGAGTGCCTTCATGAAGAGCCTATACGCCGCCTGATGGCAGCGCATGCCGCCGGATTTCGTAGAGAGCAACGCCGGTGGCAACCGCCAGGTTCAACGAGTCGGCGCGGCCGGTCTGCGGAATGCGGATCAGCTGGTCGCAGGCCGCGGCGAGCTGGTCGGGCAGGCCCTGCTGCTCGTTGCCCATCATCAGGATCACCGGCCCGCCATCATATTTCGGCTGGCGGTAGTCGACGGAGCCTTTCAGATGCGTGCCGAACAGGCGCGCGCCGCTCGCCTTGCGCCAGGCAAGGAAGTTTTCGACACTGGTCTTGGTCACCGGCACCGCGAAGATCGAGCCCATCGTCGCGCGTACGGTCTCGAGCGAAAACGGGTCGGTCGTGTCGCCGATCAGGATGACGCCCTTTGCGCCGACCGCGTCGGCGGTGCGGATGATGGTGCCGAGATTGCCGGGATCGCGCACCCGGTCGAGCGCGACGTAGACGTCGTTGCCTTCGGGGCGAATGTCCTTTAGCGGCAGCCAGCGCTGCTTGAACACGCCCAGCACCATCTGCGGGTTGTCCTTGCGAGTGATGGCGCCGAGCACCTTTTCCGACACTTCCAGCACCAGCCCGCCGGCGGCAAAGGTCTTGGCCGCGATCTTCTCGACGGCGGCGTTGCCACGCTGGTTCTTGGCGAACACCAGCGTGCGGATCGTCCAGCCCAGCTCCATCGCGTCGATGACCAGCTTCAGCCCTTCGGCCATGAAGGCGTCCTGGGCATCGCGAAACTTCTTCATCGCCAGCGCGCGGATGTCCTTGACGATGGGGTTGGAGAGGCTCSTGACCTCCTTCACCTGCCCGACGCGTCTTTGCTCTTCACCGCTCATGGATGGATTTCCTCGAATGGACCCCCMCCCCTAGCCCCTCCCCACAAGGGGGAGGGGGATCGGAGAGGTCTGTCCTCGTCTTTCAAACTCTGCTGCGCCCGCTGCACGGGACCTTGCTGCGCCGAACGAGCTGGGTCGTCAATGCGCCACAACGCCTTCGGGGATCTTGTCACGTCACTTATGGCCAGTCGTGTCCCCGGGCAGACAGGCTTCCTCATCAACATTTGCTGACGGGGTGTGGGAACGATACCCCCACCCCTACCCCCACCCCTAACCCCTCCCCACGAGGGGGAGGGGGATCGGAGATGTCGCTCATCAACCCGTGGGTTGGACGGATAGTGGGCCCTCACGACCAAAGCCCACCGCCCCACCCAGAAACCTCGCCACCGCGAGACCGGGGAAACCTGCCAACGTTCCCCTCCCCCTTGTGGGGAGGGGTTAGGGGTGGGGGTACAACTGGCACCGGTTGCCAGCGCTCTGCGCGGCGACCGTCCGGTCGGCTCCCGTCCCACCGCACCGAACCTCATTCCGCGACCCAGCGCGAGAACAGCGAGGTCGACAGCACGCGGCCGGCGGATTTTTCGCGGATGACCAGCTCACCCGATTCGACGCGCCCGCCCATGCCGGCAAAGGTGTCGCGCATCAGCGTGTGGATCGCAAAGAACGAGGCGCGGATCGAATAGGCGGTCAGCACGACGGCGAGCGGCTTCGGCGTCAAAATCTCGCGGCACACATCCGCCATCGCCGGCAGGTGGTCGAACAGCTGCCAGACCTCGCCCTTCGGTCCGCGGCCATAGGCAGGCGGGTCGAACAGGATGATGTCGTAGCGGCTGCCGCGGCGCTCCTCGCGCTCGACGAACTTCATCGCGTCGTCGCAGATCCAGCGGATCGGCTTGTCGGTGAGGCGGGCAAGCTCCTGGTTCTCGCGCGCCCAGCCGATCGCCTTCTTGGACGCGTCGACATGCGTGACCTCTGCGCCCGCCCGGGCCGCGACCAGCGAGGCAAGGCCGGTATAGCCGAAGAGGTTCAGCACCCTGACCGGGCGCTTGGCCTTGCGGATCAGCTCTTCCATGAAGTGCCAGTGCGTCGCCTGCTCGGGGAAGACACCGACATGGCGGAACGAGGTGAAGCGCCCGAGATAGTCGGTGCCGTCGAAGCGCATCGGCCAGGTCTCGCCGAGCGGCGCCTTGGGGAAGCGCCAGCGGCCCATGCCTTCCTCGTCGGTGTCGCCGGTAAAGATCGCGTCGGCCTTGGCCCATTCCCTTTCGGGCAGCGCGCGTTTCCAGATCGCCTGGCCCTCGGGCCGGTCGATGCGGTAGGGGCCGTACTGCTCGAGCTTGCGGCCGTCGCCCGAGTCGAGCAGCGCATAGTCGGCATTGGGTTCAACGGTCAGGATCAGCGGCAGCGTTTCGGCCGGCAGCGCGCCCTGGCGGCGCACGATCTCGCGGCGCGGGGCGGCGTTCTGACTGTCATTGCGTTTGTCGCGCGGGGCTTTCAAGCGTCTGCTCCGGATGTCTGGCTGTTCGCGCTTCTGCCACAGCGCCAGCCGGGCCGCAACGCGTCAGCCCTTCATCGCCCGGTAGACGGCGATTCCTGCGGCGAGATCTTCCAGCGCCGCACCAACCGACTTGAACAGGGTAATTTCGTCAGCACTCTGGCGGCCCTGCGCCTTCCCGCGCGTCAGCTCCAACAGGTCGCCGACGATTCCTTCGGCCGTAAGCGTCCCCGAAGCAATCGCCTGGACGATGTCGCCGGCCTCCTTGGTGGCGCCCGCGCGGGTGTCGACATAGACCCGCGCGCTGGCGACGGCCGCGTCATCGCTTTCGCGAAGAGTCGGGGTGAAGGCGCCGACGAGGTCGACGTGGGTGCCGGGCTTCAAAAATTCGCCCTTCACCAGCGGCGCATCGGAAATCGTCGCCGATGAGACGATGTCGGCCCAGCCGACCGACTCATCGAGATCATCGGCAACCGACACGTTCAGCCCCTCGGCCTTCAGGCTCTCGGCAACCGCTTCGGCGCGGCTTCTGGTGCGGTTCCAGATGCGGATTTCCTTGATCGGACGCACGGCCGAATGCGCACGGGCCAGGAACGGCGACAGCGCTCCGGCGCCGATCACGAGCAGCTTCGAGGCGTCTTCGCGCGCGAGATAAGTCGCGGCCAGTGCTGAGGCGCAGGCGGTGCGCCAGGTGGTCAGCCGCTGCCCGTCGATCAGCGTCAGCGGCTCGCCGGTCTTGCCGTCGAGGAGGAGATAGACGCCCATCACCGCCGGCTTGCCGATCGCGTTGTTGTCCGGCGAGACGGTAACGATCTTGACGCCGATATGCCCGTCGCCCGAGGCGCTGTTGGCAAAGTCGGTCCAGGCCGGCATCAGCAAGAGCGTGGAGTCGGCGCCCTGCGGATGCTCGACAGTGTGATGATGCCGCACCGGCTGGATCGCGCCTTCGCGGAACGCATTGCGGAGGGTTTCGACGAGCCCGGCATAGGTCAGGCTGCGATCGACATCAGAAGCAGAAATGTTCAGCATGAAGCCTGCTCAGGCGTTGGGACGAGGAAGTGCCCGCGCATCGGCGGGTGCAGCCGGCGCCGGCGTTGCCTTCTGCACAGCGGCGAGCTCTGCGTCGCGCTTGCGCGCGAGCTTGCGGTAGCGGCCCTGGCGCAGCCAGGTCGCGAGCGAGCCGATGATGAGGCCGATCGCCAGCGCGATGAAAAGAAGCACGAACAGCGGAAGCGTGATCGTCAGCCCCGGATTGCCGGGGTTGAACGGATCGATCGTGAAACTTGTCGGCGCCCGGTTGGCCACGGCCAGGGCGATCAGGATGACCGCGAGCGGAATCAGGACGACGACGGTGATGAAGCGGTTGAGCATGTGCATTTCCTGGCGTCGTCGCCCGTCGTCCTATTCGTCTTCGTCGGTGGCGTTCAGCCGCTCGCGCAGCTCCTTGCCGGTCTTGAAGAACGGAACCCACTTCTCCTCGACCTCGACGGATTCGCCGGTGCGCGGATTGCGGCCGACGCGTGCCGGGCGATTCTTCACCGAAAATGCCCCGAATCCGCGCAGTTCCACGCGGTTGCCCTTAGCCAGCGCCTCGGTGATCTCCTCGAAAATCGCATTGACGATGTTCTCGACGTCGCGAAGGAACAGGTGCGGATTGCGATTGGCGATGGTTTGTACCAGTTCAGACTTGATCATCGTAGGCAGCTCCCGCCAAATGCCATGGTCCAACTATCCAAGTGATTTTACTTGCCTTTTAGTCGCCCAGCCCCGGGGCAGGTTGCCAGACGGACAACAGCCCGTCAAGGAACATGCGGTCGGCGCCGGTGCGTGCGGCAAGATCGGCTCCCAGCTTATCGAGGCCGAGCAATGCGCCCAGGGTCCCGGCCAGCGACAGCGGCGAGAACAGGCCTTGACGCTCGGTCGACTTCCACTCGACGACGGCGAGCTCCGCATTGACGCCCTTGCCTGCGAGCCACTCGATCGCCTTTTCCTCTCCGCCGAGCGCATCGACCAGCCGGCGCTCCAGCGCCTGCCTGCCGGTGAAGATAGAACCGTCCGCGACCTGCAGCACTTCTGTGCGCGACATGCCGCGACGCTCGCCGACGAGGCCGATGAACCATTCATAGCTGTCCATGACCAGCGCGCGGATCATCGCGCGCTCTTCTTCCGTGGTCGGGCTGAACGGTGACGGCTCGGCCTTGAGCGGCGACGATTTGACACCCTCGAGCTTGACGCCGACGTTCTCCATCAGGCCGGTGACGTCCGGATACTGCACCAGCACGCCAATGGAGCCCACGATCGACGACTGGCGCGCGACGATCTGGTCCGCGGCGCTGGCGATCATGTAGCCGGCGGAAGCTGCCAGCGTTCCCACCTGCGCCACCACCGGCTTCTCCGCCGCGAGCTTGCGGATCGCCTCGTAGAGCGCCTCGCCACCGGCGGTGGTGCCCCCCGGCGAATTGATCCAGACGATAACGCCCTTGACCTGCTCGTCCTGCCGGATTCGGTCGAGACGCTTCAACAATTCGTCATCTTCGGTGATCGTGCCTTCGATCCTGACCTTGGCGATATGGGCGATGCCGGTGCCCATGCGGTCTCGCATTGCCCAGGAGGCAAAGGCACCCACAGCAACAATCAGTGCCAGCAGGCCGAAAAGCCGCCAGAAAGTAAGCTTTCGCCGCAATCTCCTGCGGTCGATGATGTCGTCTGCGCGGTTAGCCATGATGCGCCTCTTTGGTTCGGCCCCATCTTTCAGAGAGGAGCTTTTAGTCGATGCTGATAGACGCGGGAAGTGTTTGCGGGTGCCGTTTGGGAAGTTAACGCTTTCCAAACCGGGTCTGTATCTCTATTGCCATCTCGCAAACTCATCCAAAAAACACCATATTGGAGTGTGATCGCGCCAGGGGACGCTGAGCAGGGCGGCTATTGTGCTGTCGCAGCGAGCGCAGGCTCGGAGAACGGATACAACATGACCCATACGGCTACGGTACGGTCGCCCGACGCGCGACTGCAGACGACGCCCACTCATGGCGCCCGCGCGCACACCCAGGCCAGCCGCGTTGAAGCCGCCTTCAGCCACGCGCAGCGCCATTCGCGCCGCGTGCGCGTCCTCAAGATCGTCCTGCCGACGCTGGCGGTCATGGCGACGGTCGGCTTCTTTGCGACGTCGTGGCTGGCGACGCCGCTGGGCGTGTCGTTTGACCTTGGCGCCACGGCGATCGAGGACGGCCGCATCGTCATGTCCGATCCGCGGCTCGATGGCTTTACCGGCAATGACCGCCCGTATTCGATGGCGGCATCGCGCGCCATGCAGGACCTCGGCAACACCAACATCATCGACCTTGAGGGCATCGAGGCGAAGCTTCCCTTCGACGATGCCAACTGGGTGAACATTGCCGCAAAGAGCGGCACGCTCGACCGCACGGCGAATACGCTCAACCTCAACGACAAGATCGAGCTGTCCACTGACACCGGTATCACCGCCGTCCTGCAGTCGGCAAAGGTAGATTTTCGCGGCGGCAATCTGGACTCGGATACCCCGGTCGACATAACTCTGTCTGGCGCTCGCATCGAAGCGGATTCCTTCCAGGTGCGTGACCGCGGCGCGGTCATGATCTTCGACAAGCGGGTGCGTATGGAAATCGAGCCGCAACGGCTGCAGACGGCGAAATCCGGAGAGGGAGGAGCCAATGAGAATTGATACCCGCGGGGTCTTGCTGGCTGCTGCGATGCTCCTGCCACTTGGTGGCATTTCGTTTGCGCAGGAAGGCCGGATGACGGGCATCAAGCTCGATGGCGGCAAACCGATCCAGATCGAGAGCGACAGGCTCGAGGTGCGCGAGGCCGACGGCCTGGCGCTGTTTACCGGCAACGTCTCGGTCGTGCAGGGCCCGACCCAGCTGCGCGCCGGCCAGATGACGGTCTACTACAACAACAAGGGCGGCGGCTCGGCGACGACCGGCCAGGCCGACATCGACCGCCTCGAGGTTTCGGGCAAGGTCTATGTGAAGTCGGAGAACCAGGTCGCCACCGGCGACGAGGGCAGCTTCGACATGCGCACCGAGGTGCTGGTGCTGACCGGCAAGGAAGTCGTGCTGACCGAGGGCGATAACGTCATCGTCGGCTGCAAGCTCACCGTGCAGATGGCGACCGGCCAGGCACAGCTCGACGGCTGCGGCGGCAAGCAGACGGGCGGCCGGGTCAAGATGCTCCTGAACCCGGGTTCGCAAAGGCGCTGATCCTTGAAGTTTCCCGCCTTTCTTCGTCGATCCGGGGCAGCCGCCCCGGCGGCCGCGCCAAGCGCTGCTGACCGCGACCGCTTCCGCGGCACGATGATCGCCCGCGGGCTGACCAAGAGCTACAAGGGCCGGCAGGTCGTCAGCGGCGTCTCCTTCGGCGTGCGTGCCGGCGAGGCGGTCGGGCTGCTGGGCCCCAACGGCGCCGGCAAGACCACCTGCTTCTACATGGTCACGGGCCTCGTCCCGGTCGATCAGGGCACCATCGAGATCGACGGCTACGACGTCACCGCGCTGCCGATGTATCGCCGCGCGCGCCTTGGCATCGGCTATCTGCCGCAGGAAGCGTCGATCTTCCGCGGCCTCTCGGTCGAGGCCAACATCCGCGCCATCCTCGAAGTGGTGGAGAAGAGCCGCAAGCAGCGCGAAAAGCGCCTCGACGAACTCCTCGAGGAGTTCCACATCTCGCACCTGCGCAAGTCGCCGTCGATGGCGCTGTCGGGCGGTGAGCGCCGCCGCCTCGAGATCGCACGCGCACTCGCCAGCAACCCGAACTTCATGCTGCTCGACGAGCCGTTTGCCGGCGTCGACCCGATTGCGGTGTCCGACATTCAGCAGCTCGTGCGGCATCTGACCGCGCGCGGCATCGGCGTGCTCATCACCGATCACAATGTCCGCGAAACGCTCGGCCTCGTCGAGCGCGCCTATATCATCCACGCCGGCCAGGTGCTGACCCATGGCGTGCCGGACGAGATCGTCCGCAACCCGGACGTTCGCCGCCTCTACCTTGGTGAAGGGTTCACGCTTTAGGCACCCGCATGCCTAAACGTTAATCACAAGATAAGCCTTCTCTGGCACTTTCCCTTGACAAGCAAAAGCCGGGCCAGTTTGGTACGGCCTTCGTCGAGAACGCTTCAGGCACAGGAGCGTCCAACCGGGATAGTGGGGTAAATGGGTCTAAGCGCCAAACTGCAATTGCGCCAGTCGCAGTCGCTGGTGATGACGCCCCAGCTCATGCAGTCGATCCGGCTGCTGCAGTTCACGCATCTCGAACTTGAACGCTTCATCGACGAGGAAATCGAGAAAAATCCGCTGCTTGAGCGGCCCGAGGCGCAGTCCGAGGAGCCGGAGACGGACGTTCGCAGTTCGCTGGACGTGGCGGAGGCGGCGGACGCCACCATCGACCAGATGTTCGAGGCGGCCGAGACCAGCGTCGACACGCTCGCTGAGCACCTCGATACGTCGATGGAGAACGTCTTTCCGGACGATCCCGTCTCCGAGACTGGCGCTTATGAGGGTCCGCTCAACGCCGTCGGCATGGCTGGTGGCTGCGGCGAAGCCTTCGCCATCGAGGAGATGGCCAGCGCCGAGGTGTCGCTGGCCGACCATGTCGCCGAGCAGATCGCCTTTGCCTTCCGCCATCCCGGCGACCGCATGATCGCCCGCGAGCTCGCCGACGCGCTCGACGAGGCGGGCTACATGCGCGGATCCGTCGAGGAAATCGCCGAACGGCTCGGCACCGAGGTCGAGGACGTACTCGCAGTGCTCGAAGTCTGCCAGACCTTCGACCCGCCCGGCCTGTTTGCCCGCGACCTTGCTGAATGCCTCGCGCTGCAGCTACGCGCTCGCGACCGGTTTGATCCGGCCATGCAGGCAATGGTCGCCAACCTCGAACTGCTGGCCCGCCGCGACTTCGCGCAGCTGCGCCGCATCTGCAAGGTCGACGACGACGACCTCATCGACATGCTGGCCGAGATCCGCGGTCTCGACCCACGCCCCGGCCTTGCCTTTACCTACGGCACGGCCGACACCATCGTTCCGGACGTCATCGTCAAGCCGGCCGCCGACGGCAGCTGGTCAGTCGAGCTCAATGCGGACACGCTGCCGCGCGTCCTCGTCAATCAGACCTACTTCGCCAGCGTTTCGAAGCAGGCGGCGAGCCCTGCGGAGAAGGAATTCCTGGCCGAATGCATGCAGACGGCCAACTGGCTGACCCGCAGCCTCGACCAGCGGGCTAAGACCATCCTCAAGGTTGCTTCGGAGATCGTCCGCCAGCAGGACGCCTTCCTCCTTCACGGCATCCGCCATTTGCGCCCGCTGAACCTGCGCATGGTTGCCGACGCGATCGGCATGCACGAGTCGACCGTGAGCCGCGTCACCGCCAACAAGTACATGATGACGCCGCGCGGCCTGTTCGAACTGCGCTACTTCTTCTCGGTCGCGATCGCCTCCGCCGAGGGCGGCGATGCCTATTCGTCGGAGGCCGTGCGCGACCGCATCCGCGCCCTGATCGAGGCGGAGTCCCCGACGGACGTGCTGTCCGATGACGCCATCGTCGACGTCCTGAAGAAGGAAGGTATCGACATCGCCCGCCGCACCGTCGCCAAGTATCGCGAAGCGATGAACATCCCTTCTTCTGTCCAGCGCCGGCGCGAGAAGAGAGCCAGAGCCTCGGCTGCCTGAGAAAACTCCTAACAAGGGGTTAATTGACAACGTCACGGGAAGTGACTAGAAGCCCGCCGCACTAAGGCGGCCAGCGACACGACGGTAGCAAGCCACCTGAAACGAGCGGGATTGAGAGGTCGGGTAGTAGCCTCAAAACCGGAATGTCGGGCGCAAGAACCTTGTTTGCGTCTCCTTCCGGTATAAACTCTTCAGTATCGATAACCCGCAAGAAGGTGACTTTCTCATGAACCTGCGTATCTCGGGTAAGCACATGGAAATCGGCGACTCGTTCCGCACGAAGATCGAGGGCCGTATCGGTGATGCCGTCGACAAGTACTTCGATGGCGGCTTCTCCGGCCACGTGACGGTGGAAAAGTCGGGTTCGCGTTTCACCGCAGACTGCATGGTGCGGCTTGATACGGGAATCTCCCTTCAGGCGACGGGTCAGGCTCAGGATCCGCAAGTGGCATTCGATGCTGCGGCCGAGCGTATTGAGAAGCGTTTGCGGCGCTACAAGCGCCGCCTGAAGTCCTACGCTCCCAATGGGGCCGGTGGCGCCGACGTAATCGACGTAGACTACCGGGTGTTTGCCCCCGTTGCGGACGAGGACGAGGAAGTCCCGGAAGACTATGCACCGGCCATCGTGGCTGAATCGACGATGGCGCTGAAGACGATGTCGGTCGCTTCGGCAGTCATCGAGCTTGACACGAAGGACAGCCCGGTCTTCGTGTTCCGCAATGCAGGCAATGATCACGTGAATGTCGTTTACCGCAGGGCAGACGGCAATATCGGGTGGATCGATACTTCGGCCGCATCAGCAAAGGCATAGAAATCTGATAGCATTACGACTCGGCCCGACCGCAGGCGGGGGCTTGCACCGCGGCACAATGGCAGAGCAAAGGACAGCACAATGGATCTCAGCGACCTGATCGGGGTTTCGGCAGTGATGCCGGCCTTGAAGGCCAATTCCAAGAAGCAGCTTCTGCAATTGCTGGCTGAAAAAGCAGCGGCGGTGACCGGCCTGCCGGAGCGGGAAGTGTTCGACACGATCCTGCAGCGCGAGCGCCTTGGCTCGACCGGTGTCGGCAACGGCATCGCCATTCCGCACGGCAAGCTGCCGGGGATCGACCGGATCACCGGCATCTTCGCCCGGCTGGAAACGCCGGTGGACTTCGAGGCGCTGGATGACCAGCCGGTCGACCTGGTGTTCCTGCTGCTCGCGCCGGAGGGTGCCGGCGCGGATCACCTGAAGGCGCTGTCGCGCATCGCGCGCGTGCTGCGTGATCAGGACACGGTCACGAAGATCAGGGGAACCAAGGACGCGCAGGCGATCCACACGTTCCTGTCGCAGGCTCCGGCTTCGCACGCAGCCTGAGAGATTTACAGAAAGATATGACGGCGGCCCGGGCTAACGCCGGGGCCGTCGCTGTCATTTGAGCTTAGTGGATGCTCACGGGGATGAGGTCGTTCTGCCTTGCCCCGGCAATGGCTGCATCACGTGCGTCGGTGAGCATGATAGGCGTGCCATTGGCGGCAAAGACGGCCCAGAGGCGGATGCCGGGTGCCATTTTTGGCATGCCAGGGAACTTGCCGACCAGGTCCTCGCTGTTCATCTCACGCAGATAGGCGACCGAGCCCTCGCCCAGACCAGCCAGTTCCGCGTCTGACAGGACGTTCTTGTCAATTTCATTCATGTCAGCCTCCTGATCCTGCGGAGTGTCATCATGACCAACCCGCATAAGAGCCGTTGGTTCCGGTAGAGACCGGAGTCAGTCTGCCACTGAAATGTTTATTTTCCGTACGAGCCTTTCTGGTTCCGGCCGGTCGAGATCGATCGCGAGCAGGCCGTTCCTGAGCTCCGCGCCCGCCACCTTCATGCCGTCCGCCAGGACGAAAATCCGCTGGAACTGGCGCGCCGCGATGCCGCGATGCAGGAATTCCCGCTCGGTATCGTCGTTCTGGCGGCCGCGGACCACGAGCTCATTATCCTCGACAGTCACTTCCAGGTCGGATTCGGAAAATCCTGCAACCGCAAGGGTGATACGCAGACGGTCGCCGGAGCCGTTTGTGCCGCGCAGCCGCTCGATGTTGTAGGGCGGATATCCGTCGCCACTCTTGGCGACGCGTTCCAGCGTCTTCTCGATCGTATCGAACCCGAGCAGAAGCGGGCTCGAGAATGGCGTCATACGGGTCATTTACGTGTCCTCAGTGAGCGACGTTGGAGGGTGAAAACCCAGATGGCATTTCCACCCGTGCCACTGATATGGTCTGACTCCAATTCGAGTTCAAGACAGGTATGGGGGCAACATGAGCGAGCCGCGCAAGATCATCATCGACACCGATCCGGGGCAGGACGACGCCGTGGCAATCCTGTTGGCGCTGGCAAGTCCCGAACTCGAAGTGCTTGGAATTACTGCGGTTGCCGGCAACGTTCCGCTGGCGCTGACCGAGAAGAACGCGCGCAAGATCTGCGAGCTCGCCGGTCGCACGGATGTGCCGGTCTTCGCCGGTGCCGTGCGCCCGCTCACCCGCCGGCTGGTCACCGCCGAGCATGTCCACGGCCGCACCGGCCTCGACGGTCCGGACCTGCCGGAACCCGCCATGAAGCTGCAGGACAAGTACGCCGTCGACTTCATCGTCGAGACGCTGATGGGCGAGCCCGACGGCGCCGTCACCCTCTGCGTTCTCGGCCCCCTCACCAACATCGCGCTCGCGATGATCCGCGAGCCGGCGATCGTTTCGCGCATCCGCGAGATCGTGCTGATGGGCGGCGGCTATTTCGAGCAGGGCAACGTCACGCCGTCTGCCGAGTTCAACATCTATGTCGACCCGCAGGCAGCCGAGGTCGTGTTCAAGTCCGGCGTGCCGATCGTGATGATGCCGCTCGATGTCACTCACAAGGCGCTGACCACCAATGCGCGCGTTGCCGCCATCCGCGACCTTGGCACGCCGGTCGGCCTTGCGACCGCGCAGCTCCTCGACTTCTTCGACCGCTATGACGAACAGAAATACGGCACCGATGGCGGCCCGCTGCACGACCCGTGCGTGATCGCTTACCTGCTGAAGCCGGAACTCTTCTCCGGCCGCCACTGCAACGTCGAGATCGAGACGTCGTCGGAACTTACCATGGGCGCCACCGTCGTCGACTGGTGGGGCGTCACCGACCGCCCGAAGAACGCACTCGTCATGCGCGACATCGACGCCGATGGCTTCTTCACGCTGCTGACGGAGAGGTTGGCGCGGCTGTAGGGCCTCCGCCACCGACCAACTTCTGGGTGGCTGGCGCAGCTCTGACACCGGGCGGCTCACCCCGCCGCCTCGCAGCTCAAGAAGCCAGATTTGCCTGCTCCGGAGGATGAGACGTTCCGGAATGGATACCGCGGTCGAGACGTGGCATGACGAGGCGGAGAGGGTGGCGCACATCGACAAACGCATGCCTGTGCCTTGGTGCGGCAACGGTACTGGCACTCAATGACATCTCGAATTTCTTCAAAATCGCTCTCCATCGTCATCCTCGGCTTGAGCCGAGGATCCATGCCTGAACGTCTCTGGTAGAGCACGCGGCAGCCACCTGCACGCCACGGATCCTCCCCCCATTTATGGGGAGGGGGACCATGCGAAGCATGGTGGAGGGGGCTACCGGGTTCGGCGCTAACCACGGAGGTCAACGCCCGCCCTCGGACGGGCCAACCTCGCTTATCCGGCGCCGAACCTGTCCATGGCCGAGAAATATCGTCCATAGACGTCGTCGGGAAGCGGTCCAAGCCCGAAGGCGGCGGCGGTCGGACCAGCAACTGTCAATAGGCCGTGCCGAGTGCCCGCCCCTCCCACGCGCCGCCCGCTACCGCAGCATCCGGCTGATCATCTGCGCGGTATAATCCACCATCGGCACGATGCGGGCGTAGTTGAGCCGGGTCGGGCCGATGACGCCGAGGGCGCCGATGACGCGCGAGTCCTTGTCGCGGTAAGGCGCGACGATGAGCGAGGAGCCGGACAGCGAGAACAGCTTGTTCTCCGAGCCGATAAAGATGCGAACGCCCTCGCCCTCCTCGGCGAGCCCGAGCAGCTGCAGCAGCCCTTCCTTGGTTTCGAGGTCGTCGAACAGGTGGCGCACGAGGTCAAGCTCGGCCTGCGCCGAGATATTTTCAAGGAGGTTCGCATGCCCGCGCACGATGAGGCGTGCCGGAAGCTCGCCCTCGGTGCCGGCCCAGACGGCCAGCCCGCGCTCGACGAGATCCTGCGACAGCGCGTCGAGCGCGGCCTTCGTCTCTTCCTTAAGCCTTGCGATCTCGGTTTTCACCTCGGCGAGCGTGCGGCCGCGCAGATGCGCGTTGAGGAAATTCGACGCCTCGTTGAGCTGCGAGGCGGTGATGCCGGCCGGCAGCTCGATGACGCGGTTTTCCACGTCGCCGTTCTGCGACACCAGCACCGCCAGCGCCTTGGTGCTTTCCAGCTGGATGAACTCGATGTGCTTGAGCGGCACTTCCGCCTTGGCGGTGACGACGAGGCCCGCGCCGCGCGACATGCCGGACAGCATCTGGGTCGCCTCGGTGAGCATGTGCTCGAGCGAAGACCCTTTGCCGGAGGCGCGCACCTGCGCCTCGATCATGCGCCGCTCCTGGTCGGCAAGGTCGCCGATTTCGAGGAAGGCATCGACGAAGAAGCGCAGACCAGCCTGGGTCGGCAGGCGGCCAGCCGACACGTGCGGCGCGTAGACCAGTCCGAGATGCTCGAGGTCACTCATCACGTTGCGGATCGTCGCCGGCGACAGCGACTGCGGCAGGAGACGCGACAGGTGGCGCGAGCCCATCGGTTCGCCGTCACGCAGATAGGACTCGACGATCATCCGGAAGATCTCGCGCGAGCGTGCGTCGAGCGACTGCAATTGCTGATCGACCAACGGTTTTGTCATCGCGTTTCTCTGGTTCCTTCAAACCGTTGATATAATGGCGCGGCGGCGCAACGCAAAGCAACGTCGATGCTCGCGCATTGCGCCCGGAGCGAGGCGCGGTTACAAGCCGGGACACATCAAACAGGATCTTTACCATGCGGCCATCCAAGCGCCAGCCCGACGAGATGCGGGCGATCTCCTTCGAATGCAATGTCTCCAAGCATGCCGAAGGCTCCTGCCTCGTGCGCTTCGGCGACACCCACGTGCTGTGCACGGCGAGCCTCGAGGAGCGCGTTCCGTCCTGGCTGCGCAATTCCGGCAAGGGCTGGGTGACCGCCGAATACGGCATGCTGCCGCGCTCGACGGGCGAGCGCATGCGCCGCGAGGCATCGTCCGGCAAGCAAGGCGGCCGCACGCTGGAAATCCAGCGCCTGATCGGCCGCTCGCTGCGCGCCGTCGTCGACCTGCAGGCGCTGGGCGAGGTGCAGATCACCGTCGACTGCGACGTGATCCAGGCCGATGGCGGCACCCGCACCGCGGCGATCACCGGCGGTTTCATTGCCCTGCACGACTGCCTCAAGTGGATGGAGGCACGGCAGATGATCAGCGTCCAGCGCGTGCTCAAGGATCACGTCGCCGCGATCTCCTGCGGCATCTATGACGGCGTACCGGTGATCGATCTCGACTACGCCGAGGATTCGTCGGCCCAGACCGACGCCAACTTCGTGATGACCGGAAAGGGCGGTATCGTTGAGGTTCAGGGCACGGCCGAAGGCGAGCCGTTCTCGGAAGAAGAATTCGCCGCGCTGCTGGCTCTGGCAAAGAACGGCATCGCGCGTCTGGTCAACCTGCAGAAGATGGCGATAGCATAGACATGATTCCAACAGGCATCCTCGAAACTGCTCTCTACGTCGACGACCTCGACAAGGCCGTCGAATTTTACGGTGGCGTCCTTGGCCTGCAGTTGCTGGGCCGCCTGGAAAATCGCCACGCCTTCTTCCGCTGCGGGGACGGCGTGCTGCTGCTTTTCAATCCGGCAGAGACCGAAAAGCCGTTTGCGGTGGATGCCCGGCTTCCGGTTCCGCCGCACGGGGCGCGCGGTCCCGGCCACATGTGCTTCCGTGGCACCGCGGAAGACCTGGTGAAGATGAAGGCGCATCTGGAATCGCAGGGCGTCGAAGTCGAAGCGGAGCTCGAATGGCCCAATGGCGGGCGCTCCATCTACTTCCGCGATCCGGCGGGCAATTCGCTGGAGATGGCCGAACCAAGGATATGGGGATTTTGATGCGCAAATTCGAAGGTGGCAAGCTGGTGGTCGCGAGCCACAACAAGGGCAAGATCGCGGAAATCGCCGAGCTGATTGGCCCCTTCGGCATCGAGGCCAAGTCGGCCGCCGACTTCAACCTGCCCGAGCCTGAGGAAACCGGCACCACCTTCGAGCAGAATGCTTACATCAAGGCCTTCGCGGCCGCCTCGGCGACCGGCCTGCCGGCGCTGTCGGACGACAGCGGTCTGGTGGTCGATGCGCTCGGCGGCGCGCCGGGCGTCTACACCGCCGACTGGGCGGAGACCGGCAACGGCCGCGACTTCGACATGGCGATGCGCAAGGTCGAGCACCTTCTGCAGCAGGAAGGCGCCACGACGCCCGACAAGCGCACCGGCCGTTTCGTTGCCGTGTTGTGCCTCGCCTGGCCGGACGGCCATGCCGAGTATTTTCGTGGCGAGGTCGAGGGCACGCTGGTCTGGCCGCCGCGCGGCGAGCGCGGATTTGGCTACGATCCGGTGTTCATGCCCGATGGCTATGACGAAACCTTTGGCGAGATGCCGGCCTCGAAGAAACATTCGTGGGAAGCAGGTCGCGGCGACCTTGGCCTTTCCCACCGTGCCCGCGCCTTCGCGAAATTCGCCAAGGCGATGCTTGGAGCGGAATAGGTGAGCAAAACCGCAGTGCCAGGACGTGTGGCGTTGGATGGCGCAGAAATGTTGGCACCCCCACCCCTGACCCCTCCCCACAAGGGGGAGGGGAATTCTGGTGTGCCTGTCATGCCGGCAGGGTCGATCCCGTCTTTTTCGCGCACACGTCCTTCCGTCGCTTGGAAGAGCCGCCTCCTGAACGGGAGGCGCTTTCTGAACAGGGACCATTTTCTGGAGCCTCTTCGCCCCGCCAGCGGCTTTGCATCGGCGGTGACGCTGACTGCGAAAACGGTGAGGTTCACGACGAATGTCGGGCTCGAGTTGCGGAACCCTTCCCAATTCCCCTCCCCCTTGTGGGGAGGGGTAAGGGGTGGGGGTAACCTCGCGCCGGCGGCTGCGGCCTTGAGACTAAGGGCCGGCGTTTCTTTCCGGCCATCAGCACTCTTTTCCTCAGGGGAGCCGCGATGAGCGATCCCGGTTTCGGCGTCTACATCCACTGGCCGTTTTGTGCGGCCAAGTGCCCGTATTGCGACTTCAACAGCCACGTCCGGCACCGGCCGGTCGATCAGGAGCGCTTTGCGGCCGCGTTCGACCGCGAGATGGCAACGATGCGCGAGCGCAGCGGCCCGCGCACCGTGACGTCGATCTTCCTTGGCGGCGGCACACCGTCGCTGATGAAGCCGGAAACCGTGGCCGCTGTCCTCGACAGCGTGGCGAAATACTGGGACGTGCCGGACGGCATCGAAGTCACGCTGGAAGCCAATCCGTCCTCCGTCGAGGCTGAGCGTTTCCGCGGCTACCGGGCCGCCGGCGTCAACCGCGTCTCGCTGGGCGTGCAGGCGCTGAATGACGCGGACCTGCGCTTCCTTGGCCGCCTGCACGACGTCGAGCAGGCACTGGGCGCAATCCGCCTTGCGCGAGAAACGTTTCCGCGGCTTTCCTTCGACCTGATCTATGCGCGGCCCGGCCAGACGCTCGACGCGTGGCAGGCGGAGCTTGAGCAGGCGATCAGCTACGCCGTCGACCACCTGTCGCTCTACCAGCTCACCATTGAGGAAGGCACGCGCTTCTTCACCCTGCATCAGGCGGGAAAATTCGTGATGCCGGAGCCGGAGCTCTCGGCGGACCTCTATCGCCTGACGCAGGAGGTGACGGCCGCGCACGGCCTTCCGGCCTATGAAATTTCCAATCATGCGAAGCCCGGCGCGGAAAGCCGCCACAACCTCGTCTACTGGCGCTATGGCGAATATGTCGGCATCGGCCCCGGCGCGCATGGCCGCTTCATCGAGCATGGCCGCCGCACCGTCACCTTCACCGAGCGCCTGCCGGAGCGCTGGCTCGACCTCGTCGAACTCAAGGGCCACGGTGTCATCGGCGGCGAGGTGCTGACCCGCTCGGAAGAAGCCGACGAGTATCTTTTGATGGGCCTGCGCCTCACCGAAGGCATCGACCTTGCTCGCTACGAGGCGCTGGCGGGACGCCCGCTGTCTTCGCGGCGCATCTCCACCCTGCAGGACGAAGGCGTCGTCGCCCCGGTCGGCAATTCGCGTTTGCGTGCAACCCCTGCGGGCATGATCGTGCTCGACGCGGTGGTCGCCGATCTGGCACGATAGGCCATGAGCGACGAAGAGAAGCCCCGCAGCTACGTCATCGGCCAGAGCAACTTCACCGCCCGCCCGTTGGAGCCGGCGCTGTATCTGGTTGCAACGCCGATCGGCAACATGGCCGACATCACCATCCGCGCGCTGGAGACGCTGGCGGCTGCCGACGTGCTGGCGTGCGAGGACACGCGCGTCACGCGCAAGCTGCTCGACCGCTATGGCATCCGCCGCCGCTCGACGCCCTATCACGAGCACAACGCGGCAGAAGCCGGCCCGCGCCTGGTCGGGGCCGTCATTTCGGGCCAGAGCGTGGCACTGGTTTCCGACGCCGGCACGCCGCTCGTCTCTGATCCGGGCTACCGCCTGGCTTCTGAAGTCATCGCTGCTGGCGGCCGCGTCATCCCGATCCCGGGCCCGTCGGCGCTGCTGCCGGCGATTTCCGCTGCGGGGCTGCCGTCCGACGCCTTTTTCTTTGCGGGCTTCTTGCCGTCGAAGGCCGGCCAGCGCCGCACGCGGCTGGAAGAGCTGAAGAACGTGCCGGGCACGCTGGTCTTCTATGAATCGCCGCGCCGCGTCGCCGAAAGCCTCGCCGCCATGGCCGAGGTGCTGGGCGACCGGCCAGCAGCCGTCTGCCGCGAGCTGACCAAGGCCTTCGAGGAATTCCGCCGCGGCTCGCTTGCCTCGCTCGCCGCGGCCTATGCGGACGAAGACACGCCGAAGGGCGAGATCGTCGTCTGCGTCGCTCCGCCCGGAGAGGCGCAGGACGAGGTCGAGGACATCGACTCACTGCTCCTTTCGCTCGCCGAAGAGATGGGCGCGTCGAAGGCGGCTGCGGAAGCCGCGAAGATGACGGGCGCGAGAAAATCCGATCTCTACCGCCGCCTCATGGAACTGAAAGGCGATGCCGGCTGACGGGCGCACCAGCCGGCAGCTGCACGAGCGTCGCGGCCATCGCGGCGAATGGATCGCCTGTCTTGCTCTGATGCTGAAGGGCTTTCGCATCCTCGAGCGCCGCTACCGCACGAAGCTCGGCGAGATCGACATTATTGCGCGGCGCGGTGACCTCGTCGCCATTGTTGAGGTCAAGGTGCGGCCAACGCTCATCGAGGCGATGGAAGCGATCGGCCGCGCAAGCGAGCGCCGGATCGAGGCCGCTGCCGACCTCTGGCTCTCCCGCCAGCCGGATCATGCGCGCCTGTCTTTGCGCTTCGACATGGTGGCCGTGCTGCCCTGGCGCTGGCCGGTGCATGTCGAGAATGTATTTTACGGCAACTAACCTTCCGCAACGGAAAGCATTTTCTTGCGCGGCTCAGTTCCTCGCGACATTCTCCTGTTTGTCGTTAGACAAACCGGAGGGTTCATAAGAAATGTGCCACCATTGCGTTATGGAGACGGTCAAGTCGCGGATGCTCAGCCGCCGGGACCTTTTCCGCGGCAGTGCCGCCGCTGCAGGGGCTGCCGCCCTTGCCTCCGTATCCGCGCCGCCGCGGGCTGAAGCCCAGCCTGCGACCGCCTCCAAGTGGGTGGATCTCACCCACGAACTGCACCAGGACTTCCCGACCTTCAGCGGGGAGCCGAACATCTGGCTCGAGCCGAAGTACAAGATCGACGGAGACGGCTACAACCTGAACTACTGGAAGCTCGAGGAGCACTGCGGCACCCACATGGATGCGCCGCTGCACTTCTCGAAGGACGGGCGTTCGGTCGCCGAACTCGAAGTCGGCGAGCTCGTGGCCCCGCTGGTCATCATCGACATCCGCGAGAAAGCCTCCCAGAATCCGGATGCCCAGGTGACCCCGGAAGACATCGACGTATGGGTGTCGAAGAATGGCGACATCCCGCAGGGCGCGTGCGTCGCGATGCTGTCGGGCTGGTCCGAGAAGGTCAACAGCAAGGAATTCCGCAACGCCGACGACAAGGGCGTGATGCATTTCCCGGCCTTCCACGTCGAGGCGACCAACAAGCTGCTCGAGGAAAACCGCGCCGCTGCAATCGCGGTCGACACGCTGTCGCTCGACTTCGGCCCGTCGCCGGACTTCGCGGTCCACTACTCGTGGCTGCCGGCCGGCCGCTTCGGCATCGAGTGCGTCGCCAACCTAGACCAGCTGCCGGCTGCGGGCGCGACCATCGTTATCGGCGCGCCGAAAATACGCCAGGCCACCGGTGGCCCGGCGCGCGTATTCGCCTTCTACTGAGGCGTGTTAAACCAAGGGGCGCGGTTCGTTTCGGGCCGCGCCCCTTTGTGATCGTGCCCGGGTGCGGGGCTCTGTTCCAGGCGCACAAATCGCGGTATAGAGCCGCATCCACCCGGACGCGGGAACGCATGGCAAAGATCCCCCTTAATCTTGAACAGATCGTCGATGGTCAGGCACTGCGGCGAGAACTCTCCGAACTCACGGCCGCGCATGGCGGCAGCGGCGCCTCGCTTGAGGTCCGCAAGGCCGCCGTCGCGCTCCTGAAGGAGCACCTCGCGCGCGGCCGCGCCGCAGCCGAAGCGATGCTGACGAAGGACGGCAGCGGTACCGCCTGCGCCGAGCGCCTCTCGCATCTGATGGACGAGGTCATCACCTCGCTCTATCACTTCGCCAGCGAGCACGTGTACTGCTCGAACAATCATTCGACCGCCGAGCGCATGAGCGTCGTTGCCGTGGGCGGCTATGGCCGCGGCACGCTGGCGCCGGGCTCAGACATCGACCTCCTGTTCGTGCTGCCCTACAAGCAGACGCCGTGGGGGGAGCAGGTCGCCGAATACATCCTTTATCTCCTCTGGGATCTCGGCCTGAAGGTCGGCCATGCGACGCGCAACCTCGACGACTGCGTGCGCCTGTCGCTAACGGACGTCACCATCCGCACCTCGATCCTCGAGGCCCGCTTCATCGTCGGCGACGATAAGCTGTTCAACGAGCTGATCACCCGCTTCGATGAGGAAGTGGTCAAGGATACCGGCCCGGCCTTCGTCCAGGCCAAGCTCGCCGAGCGCGACGAGCGCCACGCGCGCGGCGGCGAGAGCCGCTATCTCGTCGAGCCGAACGTCAAGGAAGGCAAGGGCGGCCTGCGCGACCTGCAGACGCTGTTCTGGATCGGCAAATACTTTTACCGCGTCCCCACCGCCGAGGAGCTGGTTGGCAAGGGGGTGTTCACCCGCGCCGAGTTCAACCAATTCCGCAAGTGCGAGGATTTCCTCTGGGCGGTGCGCTGCCACATGCACTTCCTCACCGGCCGCGCAGAAGAGCGCCTGCACTTCGACATCCAGCGCGAGATCGCCCAGCGCCTCGGCTACACCCGCCATCCCGGCCTTTCCGCCGTCGAGCGCTTCATGAAGCACTACTTCCTGATCGCGAAAACGGTGGGCGACCTCACCCGCATCTTCTGCGCCGCGCTCGAGGAAGAGCAGGCCAAGCACGTGCCGGGCTTCGACCGCATCTTCCTCAACTTCTCGCGCCGCAAGCGCAAGCTCGCCGGCACCTCCGACTTCATCGTCGACAACCACCGCATCAACGTGGCCGACGAGGAGGTGTTCAAGCGCGACCCGGTCAACATGCTGCGGCTGTTCTGGTTTGCCGACAAGCACGGCCTCGAGTTCCACCCCGACGCGCTCAAGCTGCTTACCCGCTCGCTCAAGCTCGTCGACCGTAACCTGCGCCGCAACAAGGAAGCCAACCAGCTGTTCATGGACGTGCTCACGTCCGATCGCGACCCGGAGCTCAACATGCGCCGGATGAACGAGGCGGGATTGCTCGGCAAGCTCATCCCCGACTTCAACAAGATCGTCGCGATGATGCAGTTCAATATGTACCACCACTACACGGTGGACGAGCATCTGTTGCGTTGCGTCGGGGTTCTGTCGCAGATCGAGAAGGGCGAGGCGGAGGACATTCATCCGCTGACACATGGCCTGGTCCCGAGCCTCAAGGCCCACCGCAAGCTGCTCTACGTCGCGGTCCTGTTCCACGACATCGCCAAGGGCCGCCCGGAGGACCACTCCGAAGCAGGCGCGAAGATCGCGCGCCGGCTCTGCCCGCACATGGGCTTCTCCGCCGCCGACACCGAGACGATCGCCTGGCTGATCGAGAACCACCTCGTCATGTCGATGACGGCGCAGACCCGCGACCTCAACGACCGCAAGACGATCCAGGATTTTGCCGACGTCGTGCAGTCGGTCGAGCGGCTGAAGCTGCTGCTGGTGCTCACCGTCTGCGACATCCGCGGCGTCGGCCCCGGCGTCTGGAACGGCTGGAAGGGCCAGCTGCTGCGCACCCTCTATTTCGAGACCGAGCTGCAGCTCACCGGCGGCTTCTCCGAAATGTCGCGTTCCAAGCGCGCGCAGATCGCCCGCGAGGAGCTCGATGCGGCCCTCGCCAACTGGGACGAGGAAGAGCGCAAGCGCTACACCCGCCTGTTCTATGACAACTACATGCTGACGGTGGACCTGCCCGACCAGATCCGCCACGTCGAGTTCATCCGCGACGCGGACAAGGCCGGCCGCAGGCTCGCGACCGCCGTGCGCACGCTGCAGTTCGAGGGCGTCACCGAGATCACGGTGCTCGCGCCCGACCATCCGCGCCTTCTGTCGATCATCGCGGGTGCCTGCGCGGCAGCGGGCGGCAACATCGTCGACGCGCAGATCTTCACGACTTCAGACGGCCGCGCGCTCGACACCATCCTCATCAGCCGCGAGTTCGACATGGATGAGGACGAGACGCGCCGCGGCCAGCGCGTCGGCAAGCTGATCGAGGACGTTTTGTCAGGCAAGACCTGGCTGCCGGAGATGATCGAGAAGCGCACCAAGCCGAAGCGGGGCTCGAAGGCGTTCCAGATCGAGCCGCGCGTCGACATCGGTAACACGCTGTCCAACCGCTTTTCGGTGATCGAGGTGGAGGGTCTCGACCGTCCGGGCCTCTTGTCCGAGATCACCCGCGCGATCTCCGACCTGTCGCTCGACATTGCGTCGGCCCACATCACCACCTTCGGCGAGAAGGTGATCGACACATTCTACGTCACCGACCTCACCGGCCAGAAAATCGACAATCCGACCCGGCAGGACAAGATCAGGCAGAGCCTGATCGCGGTCCTGGCGGGCGAGAGCCGGCGCGCCTCGGCTTCCCCGACCGTGGCGGCATAAGCCCGTGTTGAACCCTCGATCCAGAGCGACTCGATGAGCCTCGTCCAGAAATTCGCCACTGTCGGCGGCGCAACGACCATCAGCCGGATCGTCGGCTTCGTGCGCGAGGCGCTGATCGGCGCAGCCCTTGGCGCGGGGCCGATGGCGGACGCCTTCTACGCGGCGTTCCGCTTCCCGAACCTCTTCCGTCGCCTGTTTGCGGAAGGCGCGTTCAACTCGGCCTTCATCCCGCTCTTCGCCAAGGAGCTGGAAGGCGGCGGCCACGAGGCGGCGAAGAAGTTCTCCGAGCAGGTGCTGTCGGTGCTGACCGCCTGGCTGCTCTTGCTCTCGGGCGTTGCCATCATCCTGATGCCGCTGCTCACGCGCTGGATCATCGCGCCCGGCTTTGCCGACGATCCCGACAAGCTGAACATGACCGTGCTGATGACGCAGATCATGTTCCCGTATCTGCTGTGCATGTCGCTGGTGGCGATGCTGTCGGGCATGCTGAATTCCATGCGGCGCTACTTCCTTGCCGCCTTCGTGCCGATCCTGCTCAACGCGGGCATGATCGGCGCCCTCGCCATCAGCCTCACCATGGGCATGGACGAGCGCCAGACCGGCCTGCTGCTGTCGTGGGGCGTGATCCTGTCGGGCTTTGCCCAGCTTGGCTGGCTCTACTGGGCGGTACGCCGCGAAGGTTTTCCGATGCGGATTCGCCGGCCGAGCCTGACGCCGGACGTCAAGAAGCTGCTGATCCTGATGGGCCCGGCGATGCTCACCGGCGGCGCGATGCAGATCAACGTGCTCGTCGGCCAGATCATCGCCTCGTCGCAGGAAGGCGCGATCGCGCTCCTGAACTACGCCGACCGCATCAACCAGCTGCCGCTCGGCATCATCGGCATTGCCGTCGGCGTCGTGCTGTTGCCGGAGCTGTCGCGCGCGCTGAAGGCCGGCGACCATGACGACGCGCAGCACCTGCAGAACCGCTCGCTCGAATTCGCACTCGGCCTGACGCTGCCCGCCGCCGTTGGCTTCATCCTGTTTGCCGGCCCCCTCGTCAACATCGTCTACGAACGCGGCGCCTTCACGCCGGAAACGACTGCCCTGACTGCGTCGGCGCTCGCAGCCTTCGCGACGGGTCTACCGGCCTACGTGCTCATCAAAGTGTTCTCGCCGGCCTATTTCGCCCGCCTCGACATGAAGAGCCCGATGTGGTTCTCGATGATCGCCGTCGTCGTCAACATCGTCGCCAGCATCATCCTGTTCCCGTTCTTCGGCCATGTCGGCATCGCCGCCGCCACTTCCATTGCCTCCTGGGTCAATTTCGGTCTGCTCGCCGTCGTCCTGTGGCATCGCGGCGACTTCCGCCCGTCGCCGACGACGCTACGCCGCGTGGCCATGATCGTTCTTGCCAGCGTTGTCATGGGCGCGGTCGTGCTTGGTCTCGATGCCGCCCTCAGCTCCCTCCTGCGCAACCCGTCGCTTGGCGTGCGTGCGCTGACGGTGTTTGGCATCATCGGCGTCGCCGCCATCGTCTACTTCATCATCGTCATCCTGACCGGCGCCATCGACCGCGACGAGCTGATGGGCGCGCTGCGGCGCCGGCGCAACGCAAAGGCAGCCAGGAAGGCGGAGGTGGCGCCACTTGAACAGTGACATCGCATCCGCCATAAGCCAAACCCGTTCAACTCCTCGCTCAACGAGGCCCTCCACCAGCCCCGGACCACGTTCATGACAAGCTTCAAGCCTCTCGTCTTCTCCGGCGTCCAGCCGACCGGCAATCTCCACCTCGGCAACTATCTAGGCGCGATCCGCAAGTTCGTCGACCTGCAGGAAAGCAACGACTGCATCTACTGCGTCGTTGACCTGCACGCGATCACCGCGCAGCTCGTCCACGGCGACCTCGGCGCCCAGACGCGCTCGATCACCGCGGCATTCCTCGCATCCGGCATCGACCCGAAGAAGCACATCGTCTTCAACCAGGCTCGCGTGCCGCAGCACGCCGAGCTTGCCTGGATCTTCAACTGCGTGGCCCGCATCGGCTGGATGAACCGCATGACGCAGTTCAAGGACAAGGCCGGCAAGGACCGCGAGAACGCTTCGCTTGGCCTGCTCGCCTATCCGAGCCTGATGGCGGCCGACATTCTCGTCTACCGCGCCACCCACGTTCCGGTCGGCGACGACCAGAAGCAGCACCTGGAACTTACCCGCGACATCGCGGCCAAGTTCAACAACGACTTCTCCGAGAAGATCGGCGAGCTGGGCGTCGGCGTCGAAATGCAGGTCGGCGACGAGACGGTCAACGGCTTCTTCCCGATGACCGAGCCGCTGATCGACGGCCCGATCACCCGCGTCATGAGCCTGCGCGACGGCACCAAGAAGATGTCGAAGTCCGACCCGTCGGACCTGTCGCGCATCAATCTCACCGACGATGCCGACACGATCTCCAAGAAGATCAAGAAGGCCAAGACCGACCCGGAGCCGCTGCCGTCCGACATCGAGGGCCTGAAGGGCCGCCCGGAAGCCGAAAATCTCGTCGGCATCTATGCTGCCCTTGCCGGCACCACGCGCGAGCAGGTGATCGCCGATTTCGGCGGCCAGCAGTTCTCGGTCTTCAAGCCGGCACTCGCGGATCTGGCCGTCGACAAGCTCGCGCCGATCGCAACCGAAATGCGCAAGCTCGAGGCTGATCCCGCTTACATCGACTCCGTCCTGCGTGACGGCGGCGAGCGCGCCGGCGCGATCGCGGAGGCGACGATGAAGACGGTCAAGCAGATCGTCGGCCTGCTCGACAACTGATGAAATTTCGGGGCAGGCGGGTGTTGCAACGCGCTTGCCCCGGAACCTGCCGAATGGCAGATTGCACCGGATTGGCGCGGCCAAGCGGGAAAATTCATGGTTTCAAGACGTCTCAGCCGTGAGGCTGGTCACCGGCGAAAGTTCCTCGCCATCGCGGACGGAACCCCGGAATCGGAGCGCGCGATTGCCTACGCGGCCTATCGTGCCAAGGCGACCAACGGCGCGCTCGTCCTCTTGCATGTCATCGAGCCCGGCGACTTTCAGCACTGGCTGGGCGTCGAGCAGATCATGCGTGAGGAGGCGAACGCCGCCGCAAGCAACGCGCTGCATGCGCATGCGGTGAAGGTGCGCGAGACGGTCGGCATCGAACCCGAGCTCGTCATCCGCGAGGGCACCACCAAGGAAGAGATCCACAAGCTGATCGAGGAAGACCAGGACATCGCCATCCTGGTGCTCGCCGCCGGCAACAACAAGGAAGGCCCGGGTCCCTTGGTCACCTCGGTCGCCGGCAAGGGTGCCGCCTTCCCGATCCCCGTCACGGTCGTGCCGATGGGCCTCTCCGACGAGGAAATCGAGAGCTTCACCTGAGCTCGGCCTTCCGCGATTGCTAATTTGCACCCTGATCCCCATATTCGGGTCGATCACGATTGCTCGACCTGCCAATTGCAGCTTGCCGCGCGGCCGGTTGACCATTATTTAGAATAATTCCAAAGTTCCGACGCGGAGAGCGCCCATGTTCATCCAGACCGAATCCACGCCCAATCCCGCGACGCTGAAGTTCCTGCCTGGCAAGGTCGTGCTCCCGGAGGGAACCGCCGATTTCCGTGATGCCGAGACCGCCAGCAATTCGTCGCCGCTTGCCGGCCGCCTGTTCGATGTTCCGGGCGTCGTCGGCGTCTTCTACGGCTATGACTTCGTCACCGTCACCAAGAACGACGAGTACGACTGGCAGCACCTGAAGCCGGCCATCCTCGGCGCGATCATGGAGCACTTCATGTCCGGCCAGCCGGTCATGGCGTCCGCGACCCGCATTGCCGAGAACGATGCCCACGCCGCCGGCGAGGAGTTCTATGACAAGGAGGACGAGGAAATCGTCCTGACCATCAAGGAGCTGCTCGACACGCGCGTGCGCCCGGCCGTTGCCCAGGACGGCGGCGACATCACCTTCCGCGGCTACGAGAACGGCACCGTCTTCCTGCACATGAAGGGCGCCTGCGCCGGCTGCCCGTCCTCGACGGCGACGCTGAAGCACGGCATCCAGAACCTGCTTCGCCACTTCGTTCCGGAAGTGCAGCAGGTCGAACAGGTGGCGTGACCTTTCTGCGCTGACGCGCGGATAACTGATTAATCTTCAGAGGCGCCGGATTTTCCGGCGCTTTTGTTTTGCGGCGGGCAGTGCTTGCACCGCCGTGCGTCGGAGGCGTTCAGGCCTGGATGCCACGGTCAAGCCGTGGCATGACGAGGTGGATATGCTTAGGGCAGCGGTCCACTCGTGCCCGTCCCGCCAGTTTGCTGCCACGCTTCCACTTCGTCATCCCCGCCAAGCCCGCGAAGCGGGCGCGAGCAGGGGATCCATGCCCGAACGCTAAACCGAGCCGAAGCGGGTCAGAGAGGGGAGGCCCTCCCCCGACACCGTCTCGGGCAGCTCTTCGAGCGGTACCAGCGGTGCGGGGATGTCGGTCGTCTTCTCGGCCGACTTGCAGATGTCGGCGATGACGCATTTCGGGCAGTCCGGCTTCCTCGCCTTGCAGACATAGCGGCCGTGCAGGATCAGCCAGTGGTGCGCGTGGCGCATGAATTCATCGGGAATGATGCGCACCAGAATGTCCTCGACCTGCTCCGGCGTCTTTCCGGGCGCAAGGCCGATGCGGTTGCCGATGCGAAGAATGTGCGTGTCGACCGCCATGGTCGGCTGGCCGAACGACATGTTGAGCACCACGTTTGCCGTCTTGCGCCCGACGCCCGGCAGCTTCACCAGCTCGTCGCGGTCGGCCGGCACCTCGCCGCCATAGTCGCGGATCAGCGCCTCGCTGAGCGCGATCACGTTCTTGGCCTTGTTGCGCCACAGGCCGATGGTGCGGATGTATTCGCCGACCTTTTCCTCGCCCAGCGCCAGCATCTTTTCCGGCGTGTCGGCGACGGCAAACAGGCCGCGCGTTGCCTTGTTGACGCCGGCGTCGGTCGCCTGCGCCGACAGCACCACGGCGACCAGCAGCGTGAAGGCGTTGACGTGCTCGAGCTCGCCCTTCGGCTCCGGGCGCTGGATCGAGAAGCGGCGGAAGATCTCGCGAATCTCCGCCTGCGAATAGCGGGTGCGCGCACGCTTCGCAGAAGCGCGGGAACGGGTGGCGGCCGGTAACGCGGTTTTGCTCTTGGGCTTTTCCATGCCGCCTCTATACTGCGCGCCATGCAGGAAACGAAAGCCTTGGACGAGCCGATCTTCCGCGCCCTGTTGACGCCCCATCGCTCGCTGGGGCGAAAGGGCTTTCTCATCGTCATGAGCATCTTTGCGGTCACCTGGCTCGGCACCGGGGCGTTTTTCATGTCGCTCGGCGCCTGGCCGGTGTTCGGCTTCTTCGGGCTCGATCTGCTTCTTCTCTACATCGCTTTCAAGGTGAACTACCGCGCCGCGCGGGCGCGCGAGGAGGTGACCGTATCGCGAACGGCGCTGGAGATCCTGAAGGTCGCGCCCTCCGGCAAGCGCCAGCAGTTCTCGTTCAATCCGTTCTGGGCAAAGTTCCGCGTGCAGCGCCACGAGGAGATCGGCATCACCGACATGGCGGTGGAAGGCGAAGGCCGGCGCGTGCCGATCGGCTCGTTCCTGAACCCCGACGACCGCGAAAGCTTTGCCGCCGCCTTCGGCAGCGCCCTGGCAACCGCGAAGCGCTAGACCGCTTTGGCGAGAATCGGGTGGCGAATGACTCCCGGCCGTCCGATATTGGCGTTCAGGGAGATAGTTCCATGAACGTCCAGACCGCAACACTCGAACGCGACATCACGCCGGTCGGCAGCGACTATGAGATCGTCCGCCGCGCCATCGAGCTGATCAGCCTCGACTACCGCCAGCAGCCGACGCTGGACATGCTGGCCGAGGCGGTCGGCGAAACCCCATCGGGGCTGCAAAAGCTGTTCACCCGCTGGGCCGGGCTGACGCCGAAAGGCTTTTTGCAGGCCGTTACCCTCGACCATGCAAGAAGGCTGCTCGACCAGGGCGCGCCGCTGCTCGACGCCGCCTTTGAGCTCGGTATGTCGGGGCCCGGCCGGCTGCACGACCTCTTCGTTGCGCATGAGGCGATGTCGCCCGGCGACTACAAGAGCCGCGGCAAGGGGCTCACCATCCGCTACGGCTAMCACCYCYCSCCCYTCGGCATCGCGCTGGTAATGACGACGGACCGGGGCCTGTGCGGCCTTGCCTTCTGCGATGCCGGCGGCGAGCGCGCGGCTTATGAGGACATGACGCGGCGCTGGGTGAACGCGACCTATGTCGAGGACATGGCGGCCACCTTGCCCTATGCGACCCGCATCTTCGACCCGCGCCGCTGGCGGCCGGATCAGCCGCTGCGCGTGGTGCTGATCGGCTCGGATTTTCAGATCCGGGTGTGGGAGGCGCTGCTGCGCATTCCGATGAATCGGGCAAAAACCTATTCGGACCTCGCGGCCGAGATCGGCAATCCGGCGGCGAGCCGCGCGGTGGGTGCGGCGGTCGGCGCAAACCCGGTGTCGTTCGTCGTGCCCTGCCACCGGGCGCTCGGAAAATCCGGCGCGCTTACCGGCTATCACTGGGGCCTGACGCGCAAGCGCGCCATTCTTGGCTGGGAAGCCGGGCGGCTGCTTGGCGCTTCCTCCTGACGCAGCGGCAGAAATCGGCTAAGCGATCACGGACAGCAAGGGAGACTACTTCGTGATCGTCGTCATCGGTTCCATCAATCTCGACCTGATCGCCACCGTCGAGCGCCTGCCGCGTCCGGGCGAGACCGTGCCCGGCGAGACCTTCGCCACCGCACCCGGCGGCAAGGGCGCCAACCAGGCGCTTGCCGCACGGCGGGCGGGCGCGGAGGTGAAGATGGTCGGCGCCGTCGGCAACGACGCGTTTGCGGGCGAAGCGCTGGCGCTGCTGCGCGATGGCGGCGTTGATCTTTCGAAAGTGCGCACGACGGAGACGGCAACCGGCATCGCCTCGATCCTTGTTGGGGCCGACGGCGAAAACATCATCGCCGTGGTGCCGGGCGGCAATGGCGAGGTGAACGAGGATGACGTTGCCGCCGCCGGCCTTGCGGCTGGAGACTATCTGCTGCTGCAGCACGAAATTCCGCTTGGGACCGTCGAGGCGGCACTCACAGCCGCGCGGCAGACGAGCGCGATCTCGCTCCTTAACACGGCACCGTTCCGGAAGGAGGCGGCAGGCCTTCTCGGCAAGGCCGACTATGTGATCGCCAACGAGACGGAGTTTGATCTCTATGCAGAGGCGCTCTGCCTTGGCGGCGCCGACCGCGAAGCTCGAATGCGCGACTTCGCTGAAACGACCGGGCGCACGGTGGTGGTCACACTCGGCGCCGAGGGCGTGGTGGCCGCGACGCCAACCGACTTCCTGCGAGCCGAAGGACTCACGATCGATCCGGTCGACACCGTGGGCGCGGGCGACACCTTTTGCGGCTACCTTGCCGCAGGCCTTGCCAGCGGACTCAACCTTGCCGATGCGCTGCGCCGCGCGGCGGTCGCTGGCTCGCTTGCATGCCTCAAGCCCGGCGCGCAACCGGCGATTCCGTTTGCCAAGGACGTCGACGCGGCTGCCTGACGGGGCCGAGACTTTCAGAAGCGCTGCCGCTCGGATCCTCCCCCGCACCGCGGGGAGGGGAACCACCGAAGGTGGTGGAGGGGGCTCGTGGAGCGCGGCGTTGAAGATGTCCGGCAGACCCTTCCATCAACAGCGCGGTAGTTGACAACTGGCGGGGTGGAGCGGAAGCCCTCAAAAATCCCGAAGGAGACCTGTTACTGCAGCACTGGCAATGTCAGTGAGACAAGTCCTGCCCGCACCATTGCGCCTTGCGGCCGGCCCAGCGCTGGGCAAGGCCCTCGCGCACGAGGATCTCGCCCGCCTCGCCGGCAGACGTCTTCACCAGCGCCAGCGTGCGGCCGTACTTGTCCTTGCCGTGGCGCTCGAGCCGGAAATTCCGGCTACCGAGGATTTCGGAAAGCCGCTCGGTCGCGCGGCGGGCGAGCTCGCGCTCGCGCTGGCATGAGCCGTTGATCTCCGGCGCGTCGATGCTCTCGATGCGCACCTTCTCGCCATCGATCCAGAACGTGTCGCCGTCGACGACACAGGTCACGCGCCTGCCGCCGCCGCAGATCGGCATTGGCCGCATCAGACCGACCAGCGTCACCTGTTGCTCGCCATCACCCTTGCCGCCCGTCGGCTGCAGCGACAGATCCGTCACCGTCCCGGCGTAGCGGTCCCACAGCGCGGGGCCCGCCAGCACCGCGATGCCGAGCGCCAGCCCGACGAGCCGCGACCACAGCCGTGACCGGCGGCGCGAACGATACGAGCCCAGCCGGGACGCCCGGCGATTTTGCTTGCCTGCGCGCATGGATCGCTCCCTGAGACGAGAGCGGTACCAGCACGAGGTTGCCCAAAGCTTATCCGGAGGATGAAAATTCCGCGCAACCGGTGCGGCAGGCGATAACTCCCCGCGCCCCTTGATTTTCCACCTGTGAACCTCGATATCGGGCGCAACTCTGTTAAATCATTCCAGAACAGGATCAGGCGATGAGCGAACAGCCAAAAGACGAACGCGCGCCCGAGGAAAACACTGCGGCGAAGAACGAGTACGCAGAGACGGCAGCGACCGGTGAGGCTTTTCAGGCCGGCGAGGCCGGGCAGGGCGAGGCTGCCGACTACGAGGTGGTCGTGCGCCTGGTGAAGGAGAACGAGGAGCTCAAGGACCGCGCGCTGCGTATTGCCGCCGAGATGGAAAACCTGCGCCGCCGCACCCAGCGCGACGTGCAGGATGCCAAGTCCTACGCGATCTCGAACTTCGCCCGCGACATGCTGCAGGTGTCGGACAATCTCGAGCGCGCGCTGGCGGCCATTCCCGCCGAGGCGAAGGAAAGCGGCGATGCCGGCTTCAAGGCGCTGATCGAGGGCGTGGAGCTGACCGGCCGCGCCATGCTGTCGGCGCTCGAGCGCCACGGCGTCAAGCGCATCAACCCCGAAGGCGAGCGCTTCGACCCGAACTTCCACCAGGCGATGTTCGAGGTGCCGAACCCGGAGATCCCGGCAAACACCGTCGTCCAGGTGGTCCAGACGGGCTACGTCATCGGCGACCGCGTTCTGCGCCCGGCCATGGTCGGGGTCTCCAAGGGCGGCCCGAAGCAGCCGGCTCCGGCAGCCGATCAGTCCGCAGGCGTCGAGCCGGGTCCGGTCAACGGCAACGCCGAAAAGGACGCCTAACTTTCCTTTCCGCGCGGCTTCCGGTAACCAGAACCGCAGGAGGCCGCGATGGACTGGATCACCCTGCTCGATTACGCCGGCATTGCCGTCTTTGCGGCCACCGGCGCACTCGCAGCATCGCGCAAGGAACTCGACATCATCGGGTTCCTTTTCTTTGCCGGGCTGACCGGCATCGGCGGCGGCACCATCCGCGATCTTGTCCTCGACGTGCCGGTATTCTGGGTGCAGAACCCCGACTATCTGCTCGTCTGCGGCGTCGTCGCCATCATCGTCTACTTCACCGCCCACCTGATCGAGTCGCGCTACAAGCTGCTGTTGTGGCTGGATGCCGTCGGCGTTGCCGCCTATTGCGTGTTCGGCGCCTGGAAGGGCCTGGTCGTCACCGGCTCGGCGCCGATCGCCATCGTCATGGGCATGCTGACCGCGGCTTTCGGCGGTATCCTGCGCGACCAGATCGCGGGCGAACCGTCCGTGCTGATGCGGCCGGAGATCTACATCACGGCCGCACTGGCGGGCTCGGTGGTGTTCACCTTCCTCGAGCTTGTCGGACTGCCGATCGCGGCCTCGACGACGCCGGCATTTTTGGTCGCGCTCGCCATCCGCGGCGGCGCACTCTGGTACGGCTGGTCGTTCCCGCCCTATCGCAGCCGCCCGGGCAGAAGGCCAGAGGATATTCCGTGAGGGTGAGCGCGGCGTGACGTCTTGCTCCCTTGGTCCGCTTCTTTTTTTCGAGGCGCTGCCTGTGGAATCGTTCCGGCATGGACCCTCGGGTCAAGCCCGAGGGTGACGATGGGATAAGCGTTTTGGAACAGCGCCGTACCGCTGTCACGATGCCCGCAGCGTTTCAGTTCGCGGGACGTCCGCAATTTCGCGAAACCATCCAAGCTTCGTCATCCTCGGGCCTGACCCGAGGATCCATGCCTGAACATTTCCCGTAGAAACGAGCCGTCACCACCTGCACGCCCGGATCCTCCCCCGCTCGCGGGGGAGGGGAACCACCGGAGGTGGTGGGGGGGGGGCTGCTGGCGGAGCGTCAGAGGCTTGGCGGGCACGACGGGGCGCAAAGGTGGTTATGTTGTCAGTGCCATTGCGGCGCATGTTGCGTCGGGAAGGCGTATGGGAGCAGCTGGCGCTCCGTGAGCCCCCTCCACCATGCTGCGCATGGTCCCCCTCTCCCATAAATGGGGGAGGATCCAGGGCGTGCCAGTGGGATTACCGGTGCCCAGACGAAGGGATTGTCACCCTGTACAAGATCGCGAATTCGGTCTGCGGATCTTCTTGCAGCAACCAGCGCAACCCAAGTTGAGCGCCAAGCGCCACAGCGTCTGGCCCCTTCTACAGCAGCCCGCGCTGTTGTGCTTCCTCGCGCAAATTCTGCATCGGGCGCGGGCCGACCTGCTGGATGACGAGGCCGGCGGCCAGCGAGCCCAGCGCGCCGCAGTCGGCGAGGCTGCGGCCCGTGGTGTAGCCGAACAGGAAGCCTGCCGCGTAAAGGTCGCCGGCGCCGGTGGTGTCGACCAGCTCGTCGATCTCGAGCGCCCTGACCTCGACCGTCTCGTCGCCGCGCACGACGACCGAGCCCTTTTCGGAGCGCGTGACAGCGGCAAGCTTGCAATCCTTGCGGATCGCATCGAGCGCGGCTTCGAAGGATTCGGTCTGGTAGAGCGACTTCAGCTCGCTCTCATTGGCAAAGACGATGTCGACGATGCCTGCGCGCATCAGGTCCAGAAACTCGTCGCGGTAGCGGTCGACGCAGAACGGGTCGGACAGCGTCATCGCCACCTCGCGGCCGGCGGCATGCGCGTGGGTGGCGGTGAGGCGAATGGCATCCTTGGCGCGCGGCGGATCCCACAGATAGCCTTCGAAATAGGTGACGAGCGCGCCCTTGGCCTTTTCTTCCTCAACATCGTCCGGACCAAGCTCGACGCAGGCGCCAAGATAGGTGTTCATCGAGCGCTCGCCGTCGGGCGTGACGAAGATCATCGAGCGCGCCGTGGGCGGCTCGGCCGTCAGCGGCTTCGTGTCGAAGGCAACGCCTTGCGCGCGAATGTCGTGGGTGAAGATGGTGCCGAGATGGTCGCTGCTGACCTTCCCGAAATAGGCGGCGCGGCCGCCGAAGCTGGCAACGCCCGCCGCCGTGTTGCCGGCGCTGCCGCCGGACGTCTCGATCGCCGGGCCCATGCGGCTATAAAGCAGTTCGGCGCGCTCGGCATCGATCAGGTTCATGGCACCCTTGATGATGCCGTTGTCTGCGAGAAAGGCTTCATCGCAGCGGGCGATGATGTCGACAATGGCGTTGCCGATGCAAAGCACGTCGTACTGGCTCATGTAGCTCTCCGGGAATTCCCGCAAACGGCCGTTTGAGGGCATGAATTACCTGAGCGGGTTTAAACCGTGATCCCGCAATTGCAAGGTTCCTGCACCTGAAAGGTTCCGGGGCGCGTCATTCCGCATGGTTATGCGCAACGCGCAAAGACTATGCGGCGCGGCTCTTCCGTTGAGGAAGGAGGCTTGCTGCCCTTATCCGGGCACCCAAGCACGACGGCCGGCACGCATCCTCCCAAGGTCAAGCCGCAGCCGCGATCTCCCCAAGGGCGCTGTGAACCTCTGCGGCGCCCGCTTGGCCTGCCCGCAACGAGCCTGAGCGCGGGCCGGCCGGCACCGGGATCCCGCAAGCCTGCCGGCCAAGTGCGACCAGTCCCGATCCACCCCATCTCAAGGGATCAAGATGAAAGCCTTAATCATCAGCCTTGTCCGGCCGCTTCGCCTGCTGCGCCTGAAACAGCGGAGGCCGCAATGAGAGCCGCAAGCGTTGCCTCCAGCGCCGGCGGCATGATCGCCAATGCGCAGGCGCGGCAGGCGGAAGCTGCCGTCATGCGCGACTGCAACCTCTCCTATCAGGGCTACTAGCATGCGCTGGCTGATCCCGATCGCCGCCATGGTGGCGCTGGCTCTACTGCACTCTTCGCCAGCACTCGCCTTTTCGAGCCGCGAGGCCGGCCTCGTTGTCGAGGTGCTCGAAGAACTCGCGAGAGCGCGCGGCGAAAGCGTCTATTACGATGAGGAAGCCGCCGACGACTGGTACGAGTTCGACAGCGAGGAAAGCGGGCTCATCCCGGCGGCCGGCTTTTCTCGGCCAAGCTGGCGCGAGGCGTATGAGCGGACGCTGAAGGGCCTGATCGCGCTCGTCCCCGAGGACGAGTTCGAGGAAATCAGCAGGGGCCTCACCGAAAAGATCGGGCGCATTGGCGGCCTTAGCGACAGCCAGCGCGCGGAGATCGTTGCCGAGATGAAGCAGGCTGCCGAACGGCTCGCTGGCGTCCGGGCGGAAGGCGCGGCCTATGCCGAGGCGGTGAAACCCTACGAGCAGCGCATGCGCGATCTCGCGGGGTTCTAGACAGGCACTGCAACCTTGCCGGGAGGGGGCGGGCCGCCTATCTCCTTTCCGACAAAGGAGAGCCCATGATCGTTGAAGCCGCGAGCGCCGCCGCCGCCCGACTCTTCACCCGCGAGTTCCGCGCCGTCCTCTGGAAGTCGCTCGGCCTGACGATCCTGGCGCTGATTGGCCTGTGGTTCGTCATCACCGGCGTGTTCGAGGCCTTCGCGCTGCCTTCGCTGCAGAGCCTGCTGCCGGATCTGCCCGACTGGACGAGCTGGTTCGGCTGGATCGCGGCGATCCTCGCCGGCATTGCGCTGGCGCTCGGGCTCGGCCTGTTGATTGCGCCGGTAACGGCCCTGGTCGCGGGCCTCTTCCTCGATGATGTCGCCGAGATCATCGAGAAGGAGGATTATCCGCAGGACGGACCAGGCCGCGCGCTCCCCCTCGCAACCTCGATCCTGGTCTCGACGAAGTTCCTGTTGCTGGTCGTCGCCGGCAACCTGTTTGCGCTGCTGCTTCTCCTCATTCCCGGCATCAACTTCATCGCCTTCTTCGTCGTCAACGGCTACCTGATCGGCCGCGAATTCTTCGAGTTCGCCGCCATGCGCTTCCGCAGCGAGGCGGAGGCAAAGGCACTGCGCCGCCGCAACGCAGGCACCGTGTTCCTCGCCGGTCTCATCATTGCTGGCGTTCTGTCGGTGCCGGTCGTCAACCTGATCGGCCCGCTGTTTGCGGCGGCGATGATGGTGCATCTCCACAAGGCCGTTTCGGCGCGTGAGGCGCGCGAGGTCAGGCCCGGCGGTTGAACGGCCGGGCTTTCGTTGCTAGCCTCATGGAGTCAGAAAAGGAGAGGCTGGTGCGGTTGGCCCAGCCCCCACAGGCGGAACCTGTGGGTCCTGGCAGCCTGATCGGGCGAGCCCCATGACCCTGGACGCAGCCGCAATTCCGCGGCGGCGAATGGAGGTTATGGCCATGCAGCAGCAAATTTCTGTCATCACCCTCGGCATTGCCGAACTCGCGCGCTCGCGCCGCTTCTACACCGAAGGTTTTGGCTGGCAGCCGGTGTTCGAAAACGAGGACATCATCTTCTACCAGATGAACGGCTTTGTCCTCGGCACCTTCCTGATCGCCTCGCTCGAAGAGGACATGAACCGGGACCGGCTCTCCACCCGTGGCGCCTTTGCGCTCGCTCACAATGTCGCCACCCGCAACGAGGTGGAGGCGGTGATGCGGCGCCTGCTGGACGCCGGCGGGACGCTGCTGCGCGCGGCCGACGCGCCGCCGCACGGCGGCTTTCGCGGCTATGTCGCCGACCCCGACGGCCACGCCTGGGAGGTTGCCTACAACCCGGCATGGCGGATCAGCCCGGAAGGGTTCGTCACCTTTGGCGTCTAGGGCGCATCTGCCCGCCTGAGTTGACGCAGGGGAAGAACTGCGGGAACCTCCCGTCCGCGCAACGGACGGGAGGAATGGCCGTGCTGACGGACCTTGGCCTTGCAATCCTGCATCATGTCGTCGTCTTTTCGATCTTCGCGGTTTACGCAGTCCGCGTGGCCTTCGTTCGTCCCGGCCTCGACGGCGAGGGCACTGCGCGGCTGGCGAAGTTCGATGCCGCCTATGGCGGGCTCGCGATGCTCGCGCTCGTCGTCGGCTTTGCCCGCGTCTTCCTCGGCCTCAAGGGCTGGGACTATTACGGCGGCTATTGGGTTTTCTGGGCCAAGGTCGCCTCGTTCGTCCTCGTCGGGCTGTTTTCGATCAAGCCGACCCTGCGTTTCCAGAAGTGGCGAAAGGCAAATCAGCCTGTTTCTTCTTCCCAAATCGCCCTTGTCCGTCCCTGGCTTCGCGCCGAAGGCGCCGCCCTGCTGGCAATCCTCGTCTTCGCGGCGATGATGGCGCGCGGGGTGGGTTATTAGGTGGATAGGGGCGTAGTGGAGTAGGGGCTTAGGGGCTTTTAGGGCGAGAAGGTACCTCCTGTTTTCCCAGCAAGCACTTCCGCCGAAGACGGCCGCAGCCCCGGGATCCTCCCCCATTTATGGGGGAGGGGGACCATGCGAATCATGGTGGAGAGGGCTGATGGGCACGCCGCATCCACGACGAGGGCATCGCCGAGCACCGCCCGGCCGAGCAAATCTCCGACGATCCGCTGCCGCGCGAGCACCGCCCTCGGATTGCTGTTCGTTTCAATACGAGCGCGGGCTTTGTCACCAACGATCCCGCCGGGGATCGCGTGGTCGATATCCGCTTTTGCATCGCCCTGCGGCTGCAACGTTCACGCATGGATGCCACGGTCGAGCCGTGGCATGACGACCTTGAGAGGTCTCGAACGGACATTGGCGTCCCGCCCGCGCCACCGCTTCGCTCTCACGCTTCAACTTCGTCATCTCCGCTAAGCCCGCGAAGCGGGCGCGAGCAGGGGATCCATGCCTGAACGTTGAAGCCTGGTGCGGCGGGCACTGCTTGCACCGCCGTGTTACGGAGGTGTTCAGGMRTGGATGCCACGGTCGAGCCGTGGCATGACGACCTTGAGAGGTCTCGAACGGACATTGACGTCCCGCCCGCGCGGCTGCTGCTTTGCTTAACGCTTCAGCTTCGTCATCCCCGCCAGGCCCGCGGAGCGGGCGCGAGCAGGGGATCCATGCCTGAACGGTGAAACGGAACCGGCGGCGCAGGACTACGCACTCAACGAAACCTCGTCTCGTCGCCTCCTAAACACCGCCCAAAACCAAGAAACCGGGCATTGCTGCCCGGCTTCTTGTTGCGACGTCAATGTGTTGCCTAGACGGTTCGCGGTAGATTCCTGTCAGATGACGACCACCTTCGCGCCGATCTCGACGCGGTTGTAGAGGTCGATGATGTCCTGGTTCATCAGGCGCACGCAGCCGGAGGAGACGTTGCGGCCGATCGAGTTCCATTCCGGCGTGCCGTGCAGGCGGTAGCCGGTGTCGCCGCGCTTGTTGAAGAGGTAGAGCGCGCGGGCGCCAAGCGGGTTGCTGAGGCCGCCCGGCTGGCCGTTGCGCCACTTGGCGAGTTCCGGCTGGCGCTTGATCATCTCGGCGGGCGGCGTCCAGGTCGGCCACTCGCGCTTCATCGCGACGCGCGTGGTGCCGCTCCACTCGAAACCTTCGCGGCCGACGCCGATGCCGTAGCGCATCGCCTTGCCGTCGGCCATGACGAGGTAGAGGAACTTGTCCTTGGTGTCGACGATCACCGTGCCCGGCTTCTCGTCCGTCCTGTAGCGGACCACCTGGCGATGGTACTGGCGCGGCACCTGGTGAATCGGGATCGACGGCAGCTGGTAGCCGGCATCGCGCTTTGCACCGTATTCTGCGGTAAAGATGCTGAGTTCGCCAGCGGTGCAACCTGCCAGTGCAGCAGTCGCGCTCAGCGCTCCCAAAAGAAATGTCCGTCTCGACTGCATGTGTCGCCTGAATGCGTAGGGCCAATTTGCGGCCCGATTCGAGCCACATTCCTGTCATGGTTTCCATATTGCGGGCGCCAGAAATTGCCAAGTGACAGCTGCGTCGGTCACGCTCCGTGACGTATTGTTTCTTTCGCGCTATTGCAAAATAGCAACTATTGCGTGCGGTAAGGGGCTCTCGCGGAAAGTATTTCCTGACGCTGCGTCATTGTTCGCCCCTGACGGGAAGTGGCAGTTTTTCACCTCAGCCCGGCTTTGCAACGAAGGCCCGCCAGTGGCATGTTCGGGCCATGCCGATCATTTCACCTGTTCCCGTCAATCCGCTTCTCGACGGACGCCAGTCCGAGCGCGCGATGCTGGTGCGCCGGGGCGTGCAGCGCCTGCTGCTCGAGATGAGCATCACCTCGCTGCCGGAGCTTTGTCTGCCTAACGGCCGCCGCTCCGACCTCCTCGCCATGACGAGAAAGGGCGAGATCTGGATCATCGAAATTAAATCGTCGGTCGAAGATTTTCGCGTCGACCGGAAGTGGCCGGAATACCGCGACTATTGCGACCGCTTCTTCTTTGCCACGCACCCGCAGGTTCCGGCGGAGATTTTTCCGGAAGAGTGCGGCTTCATCCTCTCCGACGGCTATGGCGCCGAGATGCTTCGCGAGGCGCCGGAACATCGCCTGCCGCCGGCAACGCGCAAGTCACTGATGCTGCGCATAGCCCGCGCCGGTGCGGCGCGGCTCACGGCAGCCGAAATGGCCGGGGTGTCGATCCCGGCCCTGGACGATGAGGATTGAGCTCTAGCGCGGCGCGCGCTTGGCAAGGATGCGCTGCAGCGTGCGGCGGTGCATGTTGAGCCGGCGCGCCGTTTCCGAGACATTGCGGTCGCACATCTCGTAGACGCGCTGGATGTGCTCCCAGCGCACGCGGTCGGCTGACATCGGGTTTTCCGGCGGAGCAACCTTTTCCGCTCCGGTGCGGGTGAGCGCCGCGTAGACGTCGTCGGCGTCGGCCGGCTTCGACAGGTAGTCGATGGCGCCGAGCTTTACGGCGGTGACGGCCGTGGCGATGTTGCCATAGCCGGTCAGGATGATCGCGCGGGCATCCTCACGCTTTTCGCGAAGTGCCGCCACCACGTCGAGGCCGTTGCCGTCGCCAAGCCGCATGTCGACCACGGCATAGGCCGGCGGGGCGGCCTTAACCTTGGCGATCGCGTCTTCGACCGACTCTGCGGTGTCGACGATGAAGCCGCGGCCTTCCATGGCCCGTGCCAGTCGCGTCAGGAACGGCCTGTCATCTTCGACGATGAGCAAGGTCCGGTCCTCGCCCAGGATCTGCGTCACGTCGGGGGATACTTCCTCAGTCATGCCTGCCGCTCCGATCTTCCTGTTCTTTAGGCGATCTAGCGCCTCTTCATGCTTTCGTCCAACTCAATAGCTCGCTTCGGCCGCGGGGGTGCGCGACAGGAACGCTTCGCGCGGCCAGGTAACCCTGACCACCGCGCCTTTTCCGGGTTCGCTCGAATTGCCGAAGCTGACGCTCGCGCCCGAGCGCTCCAGCAGCGTCTTGGCGATGAACAGGCCGAGGCCGAGCCCGCGTCCGCCCTCGGCGGGCGACCGTCTTGACATGTAGGGTTCGCCGATGCGGTCGACAATCTCGGCTGGGTAGCCCGGCCCGTCGTCGACCAGCTTGAGCTCGACGCGCCGCTCGTTCCACTGCCAGCTGAGTTCCACCTTCTCGCGGGCAAAGTCGACCGCGTTCTCGACGAGGTTGCCGAGGCCGTAGATCACGCCGGGATTGCGCCGTCCGACCGGCTCGGAACCCTGGCAGTTGCCCGGCTGCAGCACGATCTCGATGCCGAATTCGCGGTGCGGCGCAATCACCTCCTCGATCAGCGAGGTCAGCGGCAGGCGCGCCATGTGCACCTCGCCCTCGCTCGACAGGCTGGTGAGGCGCTTGAGGATGTCGCGGCAGCGTTCCGATTGGCTGCGCAGCAAGGTCACGTCCTCGCGGAAACGGTTATCGTCGCCGAGCGCGCGCTCCATTTCCTTGGCGACCAGCGCGATGGTGGCGAGCGGCGTGCCGAGCTCGTGCGCGGCGGCGGCGGCAAGGCCGTCGAGCGCCGACAGGTGCTGCTCGCGTTGCAGGATGAGTTCGGTCGCGGCGAGCGCGTTTGCCAGCAGGCGCGCTTCCTCCGCCACCCGGTAGGCATAGACGGCGGTGAACGCGATCGACGACACCACCGCCACCCACATGCCGAAGATGTAGATGAACGGCATCTTGAGCGTTTCGCCCGGCGTCCACGGCAGCGGCAGGTGGAAGAACATCAGGATCGTCGCCATGCCGACGACGAGGAGGCCCAGCAGCATCGTCCAGCGCGCCGGCAGCGACGTCGCCGAAATCACCACCGGCACCGTCATCAGCAGCGAGAACGGGTTGGTGAGGCCGCCGGTCATGTAGAGGAGGCCCGCCAGCTGCAGCGCGTCGAATAGCATGATCGCGAGCGCAGCTTCCGGAGGCAGGCGATGCGTCGCCGGATAGCGGAAGGCGAGGAACAGGTTGAGCCACGCCGACAGCGCGATCAGCGCGAAGCAAAGACTCACCGGCAGCGGGAATTCGAGCAGGTAGGCGACGAGGAGGACCGCGGCGCTCTGGCCGACGATCGCAAGCCACCGCAGCCGGATCAGCGTGTTGAGGCGCAGATGGTGTATCTGCTGGGGGTCTGGCTTGCCCATATTCGTCAGCATGTCCAAGGGTATACGCGTGCGCCTCGGCCACGCCAAGTGCGGAAACGTTACTGGCCGCGCGGTTTTGCCCGCGCTGTCGGGGCTGCCTCCAGCGGATTTTCCGGCCACACATGCTTCGGATAGCGCCCGCGCATGTCCGCGCGCACGTCGGCCCACGAGCCGCGCCAGAAGCCAGGCAGGTCCTGGGTCGTCTGGATCGGCCGGTGCGCCGGCGACAGCAGCTCCAGCGTCAGCGGCACGGTCCCGTTGGCGATCGAAGGATGCTTGTCGAGGCCGAACAGCTCCTGCACGCGGATCGCCAGCACCGGCCGCTCCTCGTCGTAGCGGATCGGCAGCGAGTTGCCGGTGGGTGCGGTGAAGTGCGTCGGTGCGAGCTCGCCGACCTTGCGCTGCAGCTCGTAGGGCACCAGCGACATCAGCCCGTTGGTCAGCACCTGCTGGTCGATCCGGGCAAGCGACGCTTCGCCGGACAGGAACGGCAGCAGCCAGTCGTCGAGCTTTTCGATCAGCGCCGCGTCGCTCATGTCAGGCCATGGGTCGCCCAGGCCCTTGTGCAGCCAGGCGAGGCGCCGGCGCAGCGTCTCCGCGCCCTTGCCCCATTCGAGGATGGCGAGCCCGTGGGTTCGCACCGCCTCCACCACCGCCTTGTCCGCCTCCGGGCCCTTTGGCGGGGGCAGCTGCCTTTCGGCGAGCCGGATCGCGCCAAGACGCGTCGTCTCGCGTACGCGCACCGAGCGGCGCTCCGGGTCGAACACGCTTTCGGTCACGGTTTCCAATCGGTCGGCCAGCACCCGCCGCACCTCGTCTTCGGTCACGGCGCAGGCGGCGGCGATGCGTGCATTCTGCGCCTTGCCCTGCAGGTCGGCGACGACGAGAAACTCCTCGCGCGCCAGCGGCTCCGTCGGGTCGAGCATCGCCCCGCGCCCGTTCGCCAGCACGAAGCGGCCATATTCGCCCCGCGCCTTCGCGACGCGATCGGGATAGGCGAGGAGCAGGACCGCGCCGGCAGAGGTTTCCTGGCTGGCGCTGTTGCGGGCAGCAGCGTCCCTGGTACCCCCACCCCTAGCCCCTCCCCACAAGGGGGAGGGGGATTTTGAGGTACCACCTGAACCCGTTACGTTACCCGTTTCGGCGGGCCCACCTGATAAGTTCTCTCCGTCCGCACCTTGCGGTGACGATTGCCAACGTTCCCCTCCCCCTTGTGGGGAGGGGCTAGGGGTGGGGGTATTTCCCCGCGCCGACGCCTCCGCGCCTCGCGCCAGCTTCTCCGCCATGCCCTTCGCGGCCTGTGCGCGCGGACTGCGGTCGTTGCGGAACGAGGAAAGCCGCCGTGCGAGATCAACCGAATTGCCGCCAAGGCCACGCTCGGTCAGCAACACCGCGAGCTGCGCCGCAAGCCTCCCGTCGGGCGCTTCCGTCACCATGTGCGCGAGACGGGCGGGCAGGGCGAGCTTGCGCATTGCTTCGCCGGTCGGCGTGATGCGCCCGTTTTCGTCGAGCGCGCCGAGTTCGCCAAGCAGGCTGCGCGCTTCGGCAAGAGCCGGCGCCGGCGGCTTGTCGAGGAAGGAAAGCGTCGCCGGATCGCTGACGCCGAACGCTGCCGCGTCCAGCACCAGCCCCGACAGATCAGCCTCGAGAATCTCCGGCGGGCTGAAGGCAGGCAGTGCGGCCGTCTGCTCCGCACGCCAGAGCCTGAGCGCCACGCCCGGCTCGGTTCGTCCCGCACGTCCGGCGCGCTGGTCGGCTGAAGCGCGCGAGACGCGCACGGTCTCAAGCCGCGTCAGTCCTGTGGCGGGCTCGTATTTCGGCAGCCGCGCAAGGCCGGAGTCGATTACCACCCGCACGCCGTCGATCGTGATCGAAGTCTCGGCAATCGAGGTGGCGAGCACCAGCTTGCGGCGCCCCGCCGGCGCCTTGCGGATCGCCGCGTCCTGCGCCTTGCCGTCGAGCCCGCCAAAGAGCGGCGTGATGTCGACATTGGCGGGAAGCCTGCCTTCCAGCAGCTCCGCCGTGCGCTCGATCTCGCGCTGGCCCGGCAGGAAGGCGAGCACGCTGCCTTCCTCCTCGGCAAAGACCATGCGGCAGGCCTCCGCCATTGCATCTTCGATGCGCTGGTCGGCCGGGCGCTCGCGGTAGCGGATCTCGATCGGGAAGCTGCGCCCCGCGCTTTCGATCACGGGAGCCTCGCCGAGTAGGTTTGCGACCCGCACGCCGTCGATGGTGGCCGACATCACGAGGATCTTGAGTTCCGGCCGCAGCGCCGCCTGCACGTCGAGGGCGAGCGCCAGGCCGAAGTCGCCGTCGAGCGAGCGCTCATGGAATTCGTCGAAGAGGATGGCCGAGACGCCGGTGAGTTCCGCGTCGTCGAGGATCATGCGCGAGAGGATGCCCTCGGTGACGACGAGGATGCGCGTCTTGGCCGAGACGCGGCTGTCCATGCGCATGGCATACCCGATTGTTTCGCCGGGTTCCTCGCCGAGCATTGCCGCCATGCGGCGCGCGGCGGCGCGTGCGGCGAGCCGCCTTGGTTCGAGGAGAAGGATCCTGCCGTCCCCCCGCCATGCTGCATCGAGCAGGGCGAGCGGGACGAGGGTGGTCTTGCCGGCGCCAGGCGGCGCGACGAGGACTGCGGATTCGCGCTCAGACAGAGCGTCGAGCAGCCGGGGCAGAACTTGCGATACGGGCAGGGACGGTAGTTGCTTCGCCATGACGCGCCGGTATGCCCGAAGTCGAAGCCGCCTTCCAGCCATTCTGGACGCCGCGGTACCACTCGATGTACCAGGCAACGGCGAACTGCAGCACGATGCCGGCAGCAACGATCGCGATGTCGACCTCGAGGTTGGTCACGAACACCATGCGCCAGGCCTGTGCCGCCATCGACAGGATGGTGCCGGTGACGAATACGGGAAGCGCGTGGCGGCCCATGATCGACAGCGGATTGTTTTCCGGCAGGCGGGCAAGGCCGTTCACCCACGGCAGGCTGACGACGAGATAAGCGATCGACAGGACGTGCAGCAGGCGCGGCAGCGACAGGTAGGTCTTGTCGAAGCCGGTGAGCACAGCAGGCAGGCCCATAGAGATGTCGACGCCCCACAGCGGCAGCTTCACCCAGACGAGCGCCAGCACGGCATAGGCAGCGGCGATGCCGATCAGCAACGGGTTGCGTGGCAGCTTGCCGCCGCGCTTGACGTAGGTCATGCCGGCAAGGCCGATCACGAACAGGAACTGCCACGACAGCGGGTTGAGGAACCACACGCCGTCGTTCGGGTAGTTGAGCGGGCCGACCTTGTAGATGCCGGCGAGCAGCCAGACGAGGCCCGAGGCGGCCACCATCGCCAGCTGGCTGAAGCGGCCGATGATCAGGAAGACCGGCAGGAGCACCAGCACTGCCGCGTACATCGACAGGATGTTGTTGTAGCCCAGCTGGTGACCGAGCGTGACGATACCGAACAGCGCCGCGGCGGTGTCGTCCATCACCGGACCGATGTTGATCTTTTCGAGCAGCTCCGGCGCGGCAAATTGTAGCGCGAAGTAGGAGAAGATGCCGAGCGTCGCCATCGTCGTGCCGAGCTGCGCCATGTAGAGGACGCCCGCCCGGCGCCACATCTTCAAGGTCAGCGGCAATGCGCTCTGCCAGTTGAACTTCAGCCCATAGGCGAAGGCGGCGGAGATGCCGGAGATCAGCACGAAGGCTTCGGCGGCGTCCGAGAAACCGAAGTTCTTCGTCGTCAACGATTCCAGTGGGTTGCCGGGAACGTGATTTATGAAGATGGTGATCAGGGCCACCGCCCTGATGACGTCAATCCGGGTATCTCGCACGCTTCTCTTCCAGTTGTTCATGCCCGTAAATTGGCGGGCATTGATATGGTTCCGGCTGAACAACTTTGTCGCAGTCGGGGCGAACTTAGAATCGTTCTAAGTTATTGATCTATGAGTGTTTTCATCAGCTTTTGATTGACAGCGGCGTGCCGCGGGGCTTTTATGGCGGCGCGTCAGACGACGCAACCCTTTGATGTCCGGGCCTTGAACCCGGTTGATTGGAGGTAGCAGTGATGGATCGCGTAATGGTGCGGCAGCGCCGCATCGCAGCTCGGCTTTCGCCCTTCCTTGCAACGCTGGCTTTGACAGCCGCGGCCTTCCTCCTTCCTCCCGCTGACGACGGGAAGTCAGCAAATGTCGCAGCTGATGCAATTCGGCTTGCGGCAACTTATATCCCGGCCGACGCCGCTCCGGTTCCTGCCGGACAGCACTGAGTGTATTGAGCCCGGCCGCGCCATTGCGCGGCTCAGCCATGAGTAGGCAAATGCTGGTCTGCCACTGCAATCTCATTACCGCCAAGGAAATCGAGGAGACGATCGTCGCCCTCCTCGACGAGGACCCATGGCAGCTCATCGTGCCTGCAAAGGTGTACCATCGCCTGAAACAGCGTGGACGCTGTTGCGGCTGCTTCCCAAATGTGGTGGAAACGATCATTCGGGTCACCGAAGAGTATCATCTGCGCCATGGCGCGGGTGAAAGTGAGATCGTACCATTCCTGGACCGTGTACGTGGATTGCGCGGCCAATTTGGAGGCATGAGCCATGAAGGGCGAAAGTCAGATCATCGAGCGGCTTAACGAGGCGCTTTTCCTCGAGCTCGGCGCAGTTAACCAGTACTGGCTGCATTACCGCCTTCTGGAAGACTGGGGTTACCTCAAGCTTGCTAAGAAGGAGCGCGAGGAATCGATCGAAGAGATGCACCACGCGGATAAGATCATCGCGCGCATCATCTTCCTCGAAGGCCACCCGAACCTGCAGAAGGTTGGACCGCTCCGCATCGGCCAGAACGTCAAGGAAGTTCTTGAGGCGGATCTTGCCGGCGAATACGACGCCCGCACCTCCTACAAGCGCTCGCGCGAAATCTGCAACGAGCTTGGCGACTACGTCACCATGAAGCTGTTCGAGGAACTGCTTGCCGACGAGGAGGGTCATATCGACTTCCTCGAGACGCAGCTGCAGCTCCTGGAAGAGCTTGGTGAAAAGAAGTACGGCCTGCTCAACGCATCCTCCGCGGACGAAGCGGAATAAGAGACCGGCTTACGCCGCCTCGGGCGCAAGTTCCGGGGCGGCGTCAAGAACCACAGGCGCGCCCTGTGGCTCAGTCAGGGCGCCGAGGCCGCCCGCACGTAGCAGCGATGCAAAGCGCCCGCCATCCCGCTCGGCAAGCTCGCGGAACGCGCCCATCTCGACAATGCGGCCCTTGTCCATGAAGATCACCAGGTCGGCGTCGCACACGGTCGAAAGGCGGTGGGCGATGACGAAGGTCGTGCGGTTTGCACGCAGGCGGTCGATTGCCTCCTTCACCTTCATTTCCGTCTCGACGTCGAGCGCGGACGTCGCCTCGTCGAGGACGAGGATCGGTGCGTCCTTCAGGATCGCGCGGGCGATTGCGATGCGCTGGCGTTCGCCGCCCGACAACTGCGATCCGCGCTCGCCGACCATCGTGTCGTAGCCCTCGCTCTTGGCGAGGATGAAGTCTTGTGCTGCGGCCGCGACGGCAGCGGCATGGACCTCGCCATAGCCGGCATCCTCGCGGCCGAGCCGGATGTTCTCCTCGATCGTGCGGTTGAGCAGGCCCGCGTCCTGAAACACGGTCGCGATCTGGGCACGCAGCGAAGCGCGCGTGATCGTGCGCGTGTCCATGCCGTCGACACGGATCGTGCCGGACTTGGGATCGTAGACCCTCTGCAGGAGGTTGATGAGCGTCGACTTGCCGGCGCCGGTTGGGCCGACGATGGCGACGGTCTTGCCGGCCGGAACGTGGAACGAGATGTTCTCCACGCCCGAGCGCGAGTCAGGGAACTGGAACGAAACGTTCTCGAAGGTAACGTCGCCGGCAACGCGGCCGATCGGGCGGGTACCCAGCGGCTCGCGGCGCTCCCCGCTTGCATCTTCCATCGCATAGAAGGGCTCGAGCTTTGCGCGGGCCTCGAACACCTGCGTGACAAACGCGGTGATCTGGTCGAGGCGGCCGATCAGCAGCGTCGCAAAGCCCGCAAAGGCGACGATGTCGCCGATGTTGAGCTGGCCCTTTTCGACCAGCAGCGCGCCGATGATCAGCACCACCATCATCGAGATGGTGGCCGACAGGCGGTGCAGGGCGCTGGCCAGGGCCCACCAGTTGAGCACCGGGAACTGCGCGTTGATGAGCTCGGCCGTGTAGGCGCGCAGCGACTGCGTCTCCTGCGCAAGACGGCCGTAGCTCTGCAGCACCGAGACATTGCTGATCGAGTCGCTGACATGCTCGAACACGCGGTGGTAGTGGCGCTCGACCTGCGCCTGCCCGTCACGGGTCTTCTCCATCACCAGCCGGCCGATCATCACATAGGTGACGCCCAGCGCAACCAGCACCAGCGCCATCCGCCAGTCGAGCGTGAGCGCGGTGGGGATGAGGAACAGCAGCGCGACTGCGGTCGACAGATGCTGGCGCATGAATTCCAGCCACAGCGAGAACAGCGTTTCGAGCGCGCGCAACAGGGTGTGGAGCGAATTCGAGGTGCCGTGCTTGTGATGCCACGCCAGCGGCATGTTGATCACCTTCTCGAAGGACGCGGCCATGACCTCGGTGCGGCGGCGGTGAGCCAGCCGGTCGGCGGCACGCGCAACCAGAACGAAGGCAACGACGTTGAATACGCCGAGACCCGCCCACAGGCTGATCTCGGACATAACGCTCCGCTCCTGGGCAATGGACTCGATCACACGGCCGAACAGGATCGGCTCAGCGATCATGATCGCTGCCAGTACGACATTGGCGATGCAAATGGCCGTGACCTGCCGCTTGTCGGCGGCGAGATAACTCAGGGCTCGGCTATAGATTTGCAGGAGTGTCACGCAAAGAACCTCGTGTCTTGCTGCATCGCAGCATCGGCGGCGGACGCTACGCCTTGGCACATTCGGCCACAATGCGAAAAGCGCGATTCCGTTGCGTCATCTCCAACAACAACGGCGACACGTCTTTACGTTTCGTGATCTGGTAACAAACTGAAATCGTTATGAAAATGGCAAGATTGCGGCGGGCATCAGCCCGCCGAGGTCACAATTGCCTCATGCACGCCGCTCTTTTCGAGCCGGATAGTCTCCACGGCGTGCTTGTTGACCTCGATATGAGGCTCTTCACCTTTTCTTACCGTGATGCGGTAGACGGCATCGGCAATGCGAAGACGGACGCTGAATCCCTCCCAGCTCGCCGGCATCGACGGATTGATCGTGAGCTCGTCGCCGCGCCGCTCGATGCCGAGGATGCCTTCCACCGCCGCGCGGTGCAGCCAGCCGGCGGAACCGGTGTACCAGGTCCAGCCGCCGCGCCCTGCCTTGTCGCCCACCGAGTAGACGTCGGCGGCAACGACATAGGGCTCGACGCGATAGCGCTCGGCTTCTTCCGGCGTCAGCGCGTGGCTGACCGGGTTCAGCATCTCGAACACCCGCCAGGCCTCGTCGGCCCGTCCAAGGCGGGCAAGCGCGATCACCAGCCAGGTGGCGGCGTGCGTGTACTGGCCGCCATTCTCGCGCACACCCGGCGGGTAGCGCTTGATGTAGCCGGGTTCCTTGTCGGTGTTCTCGAACGGCGGCGTGAACAACTTCGCGATCCGCAGCTCGCCGTCGACCAGCAGTTCCACTGCCTTACCGACCGCCTTTTCCGCGCGCTCGGGATCAGCCTCCCCGGAAATCACCGCCCAGGACTGCGCGATCGAGTCGATCATGCACTCGTCGGCTTCTTTCGAGCCGAGCGGAGAGCCGTCGTCGAAATAGCCGCGGCGGTACCATTCGCCGTCCCAGCCGGCGTCTTCCAGTGCCTGCTTCAGCCGCCCGGCATGCGCCTCCCAGGCGTCGGCGCGCGCCTTGTCGCCGCGCTCGGCCGCGATTGGCGCGAAGTCGCGCAGCGTCTTCAGCAGGAACCAGCCGAGCCAGACGCTGGTTCCCTTGCCGGCCTCGCCGACACGGTCCATGCCGTCGTTCCAGTCGCCGCCGAGAATCAGCGGCAGCCCGTTCTCGCCGGTGCGTTTCACGGCAAGGTCCAGCGCCCGCGCGCAATGCTCGTAGAGGCTCGCGCTCTCGGCCGAAGGCTCCGGCGTGAAAAAGGCGTCGTGCTGGCCTTCCTTGAGTTGCTGGCCCTCGATGAAGCGAATGTCCTCGTCGAGGATCGCCCGGTCGCCGGTCGTCTTGATGTAGTGCTGGGTCGCGTGCGCCAGCCACACCACGTCGTCCGAGATCATGGTGCGCACGCCCGCGCCCGTGCGCGGCAGCCACCAGTGCTGCACGTCGCCTTCCGGGAACTGCCGCGAGGCCGCGTTGAGGATCTGCTCCCTGGCCAGCGATGGGTCGTAAAGCAGCAGCCCCAGCGTGTCCTGCAGCTGGTCGCGGAAGCCGAACGCGCCGCTTGCCTGGTAGAAGGCCGAACGCGCCCGCAGGCGGCAGGCCAGCGCCTGATAGGGCAGCCAGACATTGACCATGGCGTTGAACGCCGGGTCGGGTGTTTCGACCTGCAGCGCGCTCGAGAACTGCTCCCAGGCGTCACGGTTGGCGCTCACCCGTTCGTCGAAGTCGACGCCAAGGTGGCGCTGTGCCAGCGCGACCGCTTCCTCCTGCGAACCGGCATCGCCGAGCACGAACATCACCGAAGCGGTGCCGCCCGCCGGCACCTCGACGTCGCACGAAAGTGCCGCACAGCTGTCGGAACCCGCCTCGACCGCGCCGGAAAGCTCGGCGCCCGCAAGCGGTGCCGCCGGCATGCGGCTAGAGCCGCCCGCGCCGATGAACTCGGCCCGGTCGCAGGTAAAGCGTTGGTCCTTGCCGTTGGTGGCGAGAAACGCCACCCGGTCGCCGAAGTCGAGGTGATAGGGGTTGCGCGCAATCACTGTGCCCGTCCCGCTGTCATGGCCCGGCACGATCAGCGGCGCGGACTTCGCCCGGTTGGTGCCCATCACCCACTCGGCATAGGCATAGACGCGCAGCTTCGCCGGCGACGAACCCGTATTGCGGATCGTCAGCCGCTGCACCTTCACCGGATCGGTGGGGTCGACGAGCTGCGTCAGTTCCGTCGCCAGCCCGCCGCGGTGGACGCTGAAGCGCGACATGCCGCGCGCGTGCCGTGCCTCGTAGACGAGGGCCGGGTCGCGCAGCACGCAGGCCAGCGGCGAGAACGCTTCGCCGCTTTTCAGGTCGTGGATATAGATCGCCTCGCCGGGGCGGTCGGTCACCGGGTCATTCGACCACGGTGTCAGCTGGAAGTCGCGGCTGTTGCGGCTCCAGGTGAACGACGAACCGTCCGCCGAGGTGTGGAAGCCGAACTCGCGGTTGGCGATGACGTTGATCCAGGGCTGCGGCGTCGTCTGGTTGCCGGACAGGCGCACGACATATTCGCGGCCGTCATCGGCAAAACCGCCGAAGCCGTTCCAGAAGGCAAGGTCATCGCCGCTCGCCCGCTGCGGCAGCTTGGCGGCGCGGACGATTGCCGGCACGCGTGCCGGTGCCATCAGCCGCGCATTCTGGCCGGCGCGCTCGATCTGGTCGAGGATCTGGCCGTTGCGCGTGTGCATGACGACGCGCGCCGCCGCGATCAGAGTCTTGTACGACCAGTCGTCCATCAGGTCGCGGCGCACGGCGAAGATGTGCTGGCGCGGGCCAAGCTCGCGGCCGCGCAGCCTTGCGTTCTCGCACAGCTGCTCGATCGCCTGCTGCAGGTCCTGCACGTAGGACGAGGCCTGCTCGTTGACGATGACGAGGTCGACGACGACGCCGTGCGCGCGCAGGTATTCCTGCATCCGCAGCGCCGAGGCGACGATGTTGAGGTCCGCGAGCTCGCTGATGCGCAGCGCGAAGATCGGGAAGTCGCCCGAAATCGCCATCGGCCACAGGTTCGACTGCGAGCCGAGGCCGGAGGCGATGTTGTCGGCTGTTGCGCGCAGCGTCGGGTCGGCGAACAGCAGGTGACGTGCCAGCTTCTGCACGCCCGCGGCTTCGGCGAGGCTCAGGCCGACATGGCGCGTCTGCACCTGCGAGCGCGTCCAGGCCAGCATCGCCTGGCGCTGGTAGCTGTCCGGCTGGCGGAAGCGCAGGATTTCGCGGCCGATGTCGGTGCGGTTCGCTGCCGTGATCGTCCAGAAGGTCAGCGCCACCTTGCGCCGCGCGGGAACGCGCACCTTGGCGCGCAGCGCAACGATCGGGTCGAGCGTGTAGCCGGCAGCGCCGGTCAGCCTTGCGCCCGGATCGAAGGCCGCAGCATTGACGATCGAGCGGCCGCGGCCGATGAAGTTGCGCCGGTCGGTCTCCGCCTCCACCTCGCGCGCGACCCCCTCGACCGAAGTGACGAAGTGCGCCAGCGCGATGGTCGGGTCGGAATTCGAGCGCCGCTGCCGCTCGGCGAAGATCGTCGACGTTGCATGGTCGATCTCCGTGCGCACGAACATCTTCGAGAACGCCGGATGCGCGTTGTCGGCGGCGTCAAAGTTCAGCGCCAGTTCGGCAAACGAAGTGATCTCGACATGACGGTCACGATCGCTCTCGTTGAACAGGGTGAGGCGGCGTGCCTCGCCGTTGCCCTCCTGCACCGCGATGCACTCCACTTCCGAGCGCAGCGTGCCGACCGACTTCATGAACACCGCCTTGTCGTCGTGGAAGGTGGTGACGCAGTTCTCGCCGTCGATCCGCTTCGGCGCTGGGGTCGCCGACCACCATTCGCCGGTGTCGGGATCGGAGATGAACAGGAACGTGCCGGTCTGTTCTTCGAGCGCGTCGCCGTTCCAGCGCGTGACGGCAACCTCGTCGGCGCGGCTGTAGCCCGCGCCGGTCGAGGTGACCATGACGTGGTAATGGCCGTTGGACAGGAGGCCGACTGCCGGCTGCGCGTTGATCGGGTCGATGATCGTGCGCGAATCCGGCCGTTCGTCGACCAGCGCCGGCTTGATGCGCTCGGCCGTGTCGGCGCGGATTGGCATCTCCGGCACGTCGCGCGGCGCCTTTTCCTGCAACAGCAGCTCGGCTGCCTTAATGACCGGGTCGGAGTGGAAGCGCTCGCGCATCCGCCCCTCGAACACCACGTTGTCGACCGCGACGATCGACATGCCGTGGTGGTGGGCAAAGTAGTTGCGCACGACGGCGCGGCGATGGCCTTCCGGCACGCGTTCCGGCGTGAAGTCGACGGCGTCGTAGTAGCCGTAGCGGCCCATCGCGCCCAGCGCCTTCAGCCGCTTCAGGTTCGCGACCGCATCGTCAGGCCGGAACTGCGCCGCAAGCAGGCTTGCATAGGGCGCGATGACCAGATCCTGCGCGAGGCCGCGTTTCAGACCAAGGCCCGGCACGCCGAAATTGGTGTACTGGTAGGTCATTTCACGGTCGCGCGCGTGGTACGCGGCCTCCGAAATGCCCCACGGCACGCCGCGCGAGCGCGCATAGGACATCTGCTTGGCGACGATCAGCCGGTTGGACTGGGTCAGCAGGCCGCCGGCCGGCTCCTGCATCACCAGCGGCGGCATCAGGTACTCGAACATCGAGCCCGACCACGACAGCAGCGCGCCGGAGAAGCCGATCTCGGTGACCGGGCGGCCGAGCCTGAACCAGTGCTCTGTCGGCAGGTCGCCCTTGGCGATGCCGAACAGGCTGGTGAGGCGCGCTTCCGAGGCGAGCAGGTCATAGCAGGCCTCGTCGAGCTGGCGTTCCTCGACGCGGTAGCCGATCGAGAGCAGCTTGCGGTCCTCACGCAGCAGGAACGAGAAGTCCATCTCGAACGCGAACTGGCGCGCGCGGTCGCGCAGCGAGGCGAGCTTTTCGCGCAGGCGCGGGGTGCCGTTACCGGCCGTGTGCGAGTCGTTGAGATGCGCCTCGCAGACTTTTTCCAGCTTGCCGGCCCATAGTGACAGTTCCTGCGATGCCGGCGAGCCGATCTCCTCGTCGAGACCACGCGCCAGCCGCACGATGTCGGCGGCGAGAACCGTCAGATTGATGGTGCGGATGGCTGCCGTCTCCGGCTCCGAGCGGATCGTGTTGACCGCGCGGCGCATGCCCTCGATGCGCTCGGCAAGGCGGTGGCGCAACGGGCGCAAGAGGCGTCGGTCGTCCGGCAGCCGCTCGAGCTTTTCCTCAAGGATGCGGGTGACGTCGATGATGCCCTCGAAGTCGCCCTGCAGGTGCGCCGCGAGCGCATGGGTCCAGGCATCGCACGCCGCCGCCACCGCGATGAGGTGGCCGGCGAGGTTGCCGCTGTCGACCGAGGAAATGTAGAGCGGATGCAGCGGCTTCAGCGTCCGCGTCTCGTACCAGTTGAAGAGATGGCCGCGGTAGCGCTCCATCTTCTCCATGGTCGCCAGCGTTCGGTCGAGCCGGTCGGCGGTTTCGTTGAGGCTGATCCACCCGAAGTCGCGCGCCGCAACGGTCGAGAGCAGGTACATGCCGATATTGGTCGGCGACGTACGCGCCGCCACCACCGGCTGCGGCACTTCCTGGAAGTTGTCCGGAGGCAGCATGTTGTGCTCCTCCGTCACGAACGTCTCGAAGTAGAGCCAGGTTCGGCGGGCGGCGTCGCGCAGGAACGCCTTGTCGTCAGGCTGGACCACCAGCCGGTCCTCGGTCTCGGCCGACTGGCTGACGAACCAGGCGAAGGCGGGCGAGCCCACCCACATCAGCGCGAAGAACGCCGCGATCCACGCGCCGGTGGTGCCGCCGAGCAGCGGTATGACCGCCGCGATCAGCGCGACGGGAACCGCGCCCGACATCTGGAAATAGTGGCCGATCAGCCCCTTGCCGCTGGCGTTGCGCGCGACGCTCGATGCCGTGCGCCATTCGAGCAGTTGCTTGCGCGAGACGAACAGGCGGTAGAGCGTGCGCACGATCGCGTCCGCATAGGACGAGGCCTGGTGCGCCATCAGGATGATCTTCGAGGCGACCAGCGCGCTCGAGAAGCTGATGTCGCGACCGAGCGAGGCAAAGTGCGCCTTGATCCTTGATTCCGTGTCGCGCGGCACCAGCGAGTCGACGATGTGGTAGGTCGCAGACAGGAACAGGCTGAGGATCAGCAGCGCCTGCCACTGCGCGGCCTGCGTGAACGGCAGCACGGTCCAGCCGGCAATCGATGCGGCCACCCACAGGATTGGCAGCAGCGAGCGGCGCAGATTGTCGATCATCTTCCAGCGCGACAGGCCGGAAATACCCGATGCCGGGTTGAAGATCCACGGCAGCAGCTGCCAGTCGCCACGCACCCAGCGATGGTGGCGAGCAGCATCGACCAGATAGCGCGTCGGATAGTCCTCGATCACCTCGACGTCGGTGACGAGCGCGGCGCGCGCGAACGCGCCCTCGATCAGGTCATGCGACAGGATGGCATTTTCCGGAATGCGGCCGTCGAGCGCCGTTTCCATCGCGTCGATGTGGTAGAGGCCCTTGCCGGTAAACGTACCTTCGCCGAACAGGTCCTGATAGGTGTCGGAGACCGCGAAGACATAGGGGTCGATGCCGCGGTTGGCCGAAAACACCCTCTGGAAGAAGGAAGACTCCTCGCCGCTGGTGAGCGAGGCGGTCACGCGCGGCTGCATGATGCCGTAGCCCGTCACCACGCGCTTCAACTTGGGGTCGATCACCGGCCTGTTCAGCGGGTGCATCATCTTGCCGACGAGCTTGGCGACCGCGTCGCGCGTCATGCGCGTGTCGGAGTCGAGCGTCATCACGTGGACGACGTCCGACGGCAGCGGCGAGGCGGGCGGGAAGAAGGTGGTGTCCTTGTCGCCGCGCAGCATGGCGTTCAGCTCATGCAGCTTGCCACGCTTGCGCTCCCAGCCCATCCAACAGCCTTCCGACGGGTTGTAGAGCCGCTTGCGGTGCAAGAGGTAGAAGCGGTCGTAGCCCTCCTTCGGGTAGCGCGCGTTCAGCGCGGCCACCTGGTTTTGCGCATGTTCCAGCAGCGCCTTGTCCGCCGGGCTCTGCTCGTCGTCGCTGTCCGGCCAGTCCGACAGGATCGCGAAGTGCAGCTCGCCGGTCATGTTGGCGAGGTAATGCACCTCGAGGTCGCGCACCGCCTCATCGACATCGTCACGGCTGCCGAACATGGTCGGCACGGCAACCAGCGTGCGCGCCTCCGCGGGCACACCCTGCTTGTACTCGTATCCGATCAGTCGCGTTGGCTTAACGAAGGTCGAGACGATGGTGTTGAAGAGGCCCATCGCCGCTTCGGAAGCGGGCAGGGCAAAGAGCAGGACAAGGAGGGTGGTGGTGCCGGACGAAAATCCCGCCGAGGTGAGCGCCCAGGCCGTCGCGGCGAGCAGCACCAGCGTGATGATGGCCACCGGAGCGACCATTCCAAGCCAGCCGATCCGTCGGTAGGCGCGGTAGAACTTCAGTGAAAAAGGGGGCTGGTATCCGACCCGCTGCTCGAACTCCTCGAGGTCCGGCCCGGCAAGCACCGAGCCAACGTCGACGTTCTTCTCGCCGGCGAAGTCGAGCGCGGCGCGGGTGATCGTCGCCTCGTCCTTGCCGGAGCGCTTGGCGAGTTCCTCGATCGCGCGGCGGTAGGCATCGCGCGACTGAAAGTCGAGCGCGTCGAAATCGGTGTGCTCGCGCAGCAGGCGGTCGACGCTGGACACCGTCTCGAACCAGTCGGTCCAGTCGATGTCGTCGATCAGGCGCAGGCCCTTGATGATGTTGCCGGTGGTGACATTGCCGGCGGAAAGGTTGGCGTGCTCGGCAAGCGTTGCTTCCTCGGCGTCAGTGCCGGAAGCCTCCAGCTCGTTCTCGAGCCAGCCGAGCGCCGCGCCCGACGAGACGGAGCCGTCGCGCAGGCGAAACAGCAGCTGCGTGGCGAAAACCCGGTCCTTGGCGTACTGCCTGTGGTTGTTCAGCACCTGCGTCGAGTGCTCGGCCGGAAGCACGGCGATCTGGTCGGCAAGCGCATTGGCGGCAAGGCGCATGTCGCGCGCGCCCGCGACGCGCAGCGCCAGCCGGCGCAGGTTTTCTACCAGCACGAAGCGCAGGATCGACGGCAGCGCCCACAGTTCGCCGATGCGCAGCGGCTGCACGTCCTGAAAGCCCTCGACGATCTCGCGAAAACCTTCGAGCGAGATCGCGCTGTCGGTATGGGCGACATAGGCCCAGGCAATCGCCAGCACGCGTGGGATGCCTGCACCCTCGAGTTCCGGCAGCTCCTGATAGAAGCGCGGCGGTAGATCGCGGCGAATGCCCGCGATCGCGGCTTCCACCACGTGCGAGTTGTCGAGCAGCCAGTTGGCTGCCGGCGTCAGCTGTTCGCCGGCCTGCTGCGCGCGCGCGAGCGTCTGCGCGACCTCGCGGATATGGCCGGCATTTTCCTTGGTTCTCTGTCGTGGATCGAAGTTCTTGACGCCAACGACCAGCGCCGAGCCCCCTTCAGCGACAGCGCGGCCGAGAGCCCGCAGGTCGCCCTGGTGCTGGAAGCTGGATCGAATTGGTACCTCGCCCCGCGTGGACGAGGGAACGGTTTCCTGCCCTTGTACAGGACCGGCATGCATGTTCATTGACAATAACTCTCGAAACCCGTGGCCCACCGCGGCCACCAGCCTGCATCGCTCACACGACTACGGAACGCCCTTTAAACGATTGATTGGGTCAAGTGTTCCGCAGGCGGAATGGGCCGCCATCAATTTCGATTACGTGGTCTTTTACGATGCGTGAGCTTTCGTGCGCATGCTTCTCATCCCCATCCGAGTCTTGCCCCAAACTTGGAAAAGCAGGCGTTAAAGCCTATATTCAGTGCGGTTCAGGTGCGCGATTCGACCGTCCACAGCGCACCTTTTTTATGAACGGCACGATTGGATTTATATGAGCGACCAGACCGAGAACGTCAACGGCGGGGCAGCCGAGTACGGCGCGGATTCCATCAAGGTTCTCAAGGGCCTGGACGCCGTCCGCAAGCGGCCGGGCATGTACATTGGTGACACCGATGACGGCTCCGGTCTCCACCACATGGTCTACGAGGTGGTCGACAACGCCATCGACGAGGCGCTGGCGGGCTACGCGACGCGCGTCACCGTGACCCTCAATCCCGACGGTTCGTGCACCGTAACCGACAACGGTCGCGGCATTCCGACGGATATTCACTCCGGCGAGGGTGTTTCTGCGGCCGAGGTCATCATGACGCAGCTGCACGCCGGCGGTAAGTTCGACCAGAACTCCTACAAGGTGTCCGGCGGTCTGCACGGCGTCGGCGTTTCGGTCGTGAACGCGCTGTCGACCTGGCTTAAGCTGACCATCCGCCGCGGCGGCAAAATCCACTCAATCCAGTTCTCGCATGGCGTCCCTGACGCGCCGCTCGCCGTCATCGGCGAAGCCGGCGAGGAAACCGGCACGGAAGTCACCTTCCTGCCGTCGCCGGAAACCTTCACCAGGACCGAGTTCGACTATACGACGCTGGAAAACCGCTTGCGCGAGCTCGCCTTCCTGAACTCGGGCGTGCGCATCATCCTCACAGATGCGCGCCATGCCGACGTCAAGCAGCAGGAGCTGCACTACGAGGGCGGCCTCGAAGAGTTCGTGAAGTATCTCGACCGCACCAAGAAGCCGCTGATCGCCCGCCCGATCTACATTACCGGCGAGCGTGACGGCATCACCGTCGAGGTCGCGATGTGGTGGAACGACAGCTACCACGAGAACGTGCTGGCCTTCACCAACAACATCCCGCAGCGCGACGGCGGCACCCACCTTGCCGGTTTCCGCGGCGCGCTGACGCGCCAGGTCACCGGCTATGCCGACTCCTCGGGCATCTCCAAGAAGGAGAAGGTCTCGCTTTCCGGCGACGATTGCCGCGAGGGCCTGACCGCCGTTCTGTCGGTCAAGGTGCCGGACCCGAAATTCTCGTCGCAGACCAAGGACAAGCTGGTCTCGTCGGAAGTCCGCCCGGTGGTCGAAAGCCTCGTCAACGAGGCGCTCAGCACGTGGCTTGAGGAGCATCCGACCGAAGCGAAGGTTCTCGTCGGCAAGGTCGTTGAGGCTGCCGCCGCGCGCGAGGCCGCCCGCCGCGCCCGCGAGCTCACCCGCCGCAAGGGCGCGCTCGACATCGCCTCGCTGCCCGGCAAGCTCGCCGACTGCCAGGAGCGCGATCCGGCCAAGTCCGAACTCTTCATCGTCGAGGGTGACTCGGCAGGCGGCTCGGCCAAGTCCGGCCGCTCGCGCAAGAACCAGGCGATCCTGCCGCTGCGCGGCAAGATCCTCAACGTCGAGCGCGCGCGCTTCGACCGCATGCTGTCGTCCGACATGATCGGCACGCTGATCACCGCGCTCGGCACCGGCATCGGCAAGGACGAATTCAACCCGGAGAAGCTGCGCTACCACAAGATCATCATCATGACGGACGCGGACGTCGACGGCGCGCACATCCGCACGCTGCTCCTGACGTTCTTCTTCCGTCAGATGCCGGAGCTGATCGAGCGCGGGCACCTCTATATTGCCCAGCCGCCGCTCTACAAGGTGACGCGGGGCAAGAGCACGCAGTACATCAAGGACGAGCGTTCGTTTGAAGAATTCCTCATCAACACCGGCCTTGAAGACGCGGCGCTTGAGCTCGCCGGCGGCGAAGTCCGCGCCGCTCAGGACCTGCGCAGCGTCATCGACGACGCACTCTCCGTCCGCACCTTGCTCAACGGCCTGCACACGCGCTACTCGCGCCAGGTGGTCGAGCAGGCGCTGATCGCCGGCGCGCTCAATCCGGAAATCCTCCACAATCCGAGCCGCGCCGCCGACGCCGTCGCCCATGTCGCCGAGCGTCTCGACATGATCTCGGAAGAAACCGAGCGCGGCKGGTCTGGCCGTGTCAGCGTCGGCGCCTCCGGCAACATCGATGGCCTGATCCTCGAGCGCACCGTGCGGGGCGTGAAGGAGACGGTTACGCTCGACGCCGCGCTGCTCGGCTCCGCCGACGCGCGCGCGCTCGACCGCTACACCGCGCGCCTGCAGGAAATCTACGAGCGCAGCCCGCTGCTTCGCCGCCGCGACGCTTCGGCCCAGATCTCCGGTCCGTCGGCCCTGCTCGACTTTATCTTCGCGGTCGGCCGCAAGGGCCTTACCATGCAGCGCTACAAGGGTCTTGGCGAGATGAACGCCGAGCAGCTGTGGGAGACGACGCTCGACCCGAACGTCCGCTCGCTGCTGCAGGTGAAGATTTCCGACGCGACCAACGCCGACTCCCTCTTCGCCCGCCTCATGGGCGACGAGGTCGAACCCCGCCGCGACTTCATCCAGGAAAACGCGCTGTCGGTGGCAAATCTCGACGTGTGATCGGGGCGGGCTGCGGCGGCCTTCTTCTCTGCCGCTGCCATCTCCTGCCGCTTCTCCGCCTTCCGGAGATCTCGATATGCAAGCGGGCTCCTCGGAGCCCGCTTTTGTTTTGGGCTTGTGGCATCAGGCCAATTCATTCGGTTGGTACCCCGCGCGAGCGCACACGCTCTGCTACCCGCGTGTTCGGGCTCCGGTGGTTCACGACATGTGGCACGAACCTTCCCCGGAGCCCCTTGTTCTCCGGAACCGCTCCATGAGCCCCCTCCGGCGCTTCGCGCCACCTCCCTCGCGTTGCGGGGGAGGATCCGGGTCGTGCAGGTGGAAATGACGGCCCCTTGACTGGAAGCTTGGCCGATCACCGGTACCTCAGATCAGGATGAACACAGCGCTGCTCAATAACTCGGCCTGAGGATCCTCCCCCATTTATGGGGGAGGGGGACCATGCGAAGCATGGTGGAGGGGGCGTCGTGAAGCGCTGCGTTCCCAATTCCCCGCCGTCGAGCACCGGCGCTCTCGCCGAACACTCTTTCTTCTTGCCCGTCTACGCCGCTGTGGCGTTCCGGCATGGATCGTCGAGGCAGGCCCGGCGATGACGAAGTGGGAGATGTAGCGGATCGATGACGACCGCCCGCGAGGCGGCGATGGCGTTTGTGGGGAGCGGTCAGGTCGCTCGCGATCTGCCTGGGAGATCCCATCTTCGCCAGGAGGAAGGGCCCGGGGGGCGAAGGAGGAGGGGTCGGGGGCACAGGAGGGTGACGGAGGGGAAGGAGGGGGTACGGGAGACGCCGGCACAGCCTAGAGCATCTTTTATGAACACAGAGTCGGTTTGAGGATTCACGGGATCAGTTTAGTCTGATTCACTGCTCTTGGTGATTTGCCAGGAGGGTGGTGATGACGAGGAGCTTGAGCGGGGACCTTCGCGGTCGAGTTATTGCGGCGATTGAAGATGGGGTTTCGACGCGGGAGGCGGCACGACGCTTCCGTATCGGGATCTCAACGGCCGGGGCCTGGTATCGGCGCTATCGCGAGACA